>NZ_JBFTOX010000024.1:0-119636 GCF_056398185.1 Cupriavidus sp. 05L310 | reverse complement strand
GATTCAATCGTCAACGCGTCACCCAAAAAGGCAGAAGTAAACGCGAGACTCAGACAGTTTACAAGTGCCGCTTCAAGTCCTTGAATGTAAACACTTTTCCGGGGCGCCAGGATCGCTTCGGTGGGTCAACGATGTGTATAACCGCATGACGTGAACCCGGCCCCGATGCCCGGCTTGACTTGAGATGTGCTCCACCGCCATCGACCGGATTTGGCTGGCTTGGTCAATGCCCTTGGCAAGCGAAAGCCCCCCGGCCATCAGGTCGCTCGAACGCAGCGAAGTGCGCAGCAGGCCCGGCGCCACCGGTTAAACCCGACCACGGCCGCCATCGCAGGACGCGACAAGTCTCCCGCCGCGGTGGGCATCCCTGCGGCACAGAAGTCGGATACGCTCAAGCGGGCTCCCCCTGAAACGCTCCCGACCGGCCTAAAACGATTCTTACCTAAGCCCGGCCTAAATTAAAGGATTTGAACGCCTGGGTGCTACACGAGGCTGTTACATCAACCGTCTCGGAGTCACCATGTCGCACCCTTATCTCGCTACGCGCAAGAACTCGCGCAACCTGTACTTTCGCCGTGCCATTCCGGCAGAACTCCGCCCTATCCTGCAACGCCACGAAATCTGGATTAGCCTGAAGACACCCTGCCGCAAGACGGCCGTCACCCGGCTGCGGGAGGCCACGCGCGCATTCAACCAAACCCTTCAGCAGGCTCACGCCACGCTTCTTGGCCAGACCGCCGCTGATTGCCGGAACCACGTCCGTGGCGCAGCGTCGGGCGAATGGCTGTCCGATATCGACATTGATATCGACGTCGACGCCCTCACGCTCGAGCAAGTGGAAAGCCTGTTCGCGCGTTACCGCACCTGCGCGCTCGCCAACACAACGACAGAGCGCCAGGAACTGACGCCAGCGTTGATTGAACGCGTCGTCGAGCGTTACCGCGCCCATGCGCTTGCCAGTGAGGAGGAGCAGCGCCTGGGCATCAGCCCCGCCGAACTCGACGAGCGTCGTGCTCTCGCCACCCTCGCCAGGACACAAAGCGGCCTCGCCCGCGCCACGCGCGACGATGCCTATGTGGATGACCTGGCCCGCGATATCCTCAGCGCAGAAAAGCTGCATTTCGACCCCGCCAGTCCGACCTACAAAACGTTCCGCGCGGCGCTACTAAAGAACGAAGTCGAGACCTTGGACGAAGAACTTGCGCGACTTGCTGGCGACGGCCACGAGACGCCTCCGCTGTGGCCGCTAATCTCGCCGGCCGATACGTGGGAGGCAGCCTTCGACTCCTGGTGCGAAGGCCAGGCGCCGTCGGCGCGGTCGGTTGCCGCGGCAAGGAGCCTGGTCGAGTACTTCAAGAAGCTCACCGGGAAGGCACTGGCGGCACAAATCACGTTCGACGACATTGAAACGTACAAGCGCCGTTGCGCGGAAACCGTCTCGCTGGCGACCATCAACAAGAACCTGTCCATCCTCTCCGGCGTGCTCGGTCATGCTATCCGTGCACACCAGTGCTCGCTGCCATCGAATCCGTTCCAAGGCACCAAGTACTCCAAAAAAGCCGTGTTGAAAGGACGTCGAAGCCGTCGCGATGCATACACCGTGAGCGAGCTCAACTGCCTGCTGCGCTCGCCCGTCGTCATCGACGGAGTTCGTCCGCCTGCCGGCGCAGGCGAAGCCGCCTATTGGCTGCCACACTTGGGTTACATGACTGGGGCGCGCCTGGAGGACCTCTGCTCACTGCGGCCCGGCGATATCGTGCAGCGCGAGGGCGTCTGGTGCGCCCATTTGCACGATGCAAAACGCGAAAAGCGCCTGGGTATTTCTTCCATCATGCGCTATGTGCCCCTTCATGCGAACCTCCTCGCGATGGGATTCCTGGACTACGTGGAGCAGCGACGGATGGCGGCCCCAACGGAACGCCTGTTCCCGGCGTTGCGCCCGGATAAATGGGGAAACCACGGCAAATCCTTTGGCGCCTGGTTCAACCGCTACCTCGATGGTCTTGGCCTCGACGACCCCCGCCTGACCTTTCACGGCTTCCGGCACACGTTCCGCGCATTCTGCGAGGAATCCGGCCTCAGCCAAGCGGTCACCGATGCGCTGATGGGCAAGGCAAAGGACAACGACTATGGGCGAAACGAGGGCGGGGAAAAACGCCTACCATTCTCCGTCCTCGTTCAGGCGATGGAAAGGCTGCGTTTCCCAGGCGTCCGACTTGAACACCTGTGTGCGAACGCGTCCCGGAGCCCTTCGGAGAGCCAATGAGGGCCATGCGAAATAGCGGGAGCGCCGTGCAGGAAGTGCGAGCGAAAGAGGGCACGTTCCCCGATTTCTTTCGCTAACGCCGCTGCCTGCTTTGCGAACCGAATTCCTGCCCCTCGCGGCGCTCCGTCTCGGGAAAGTGTCTCCCCACGAAGCCGCTGGCATTTGACAATTTCCGCACATACAACAATTCCGCGACAAGCAACTCTGTCTCAACCCGCGGGCTATTACCGATATGAACGACCTCCTGGACCCCGCCATCCTCGGACGCATCGGCCTCGCTTACGATAAGAAGCCGAGCTTCGCCGAACGCGCTGCGCTCGCAGCGCTAACCCTGCCGAAGTTCTACAGCGGCAGCTTGCCGTTCGAACCGTTCTTGCTGAAGAGCAGCCTGTTCCGCCCAGGTTCGGGTTCGCGCACCCTCTATCCGACGTATACCGAACTGAGCACCTATGGCAACACGCATATCGAATATCAAGGTGAAGAACTCCGCCAGGACGACCTGCGCACACTGCTGGCCCTTCTTCGCCATCGCTCAGGCAAAATCATCGGTGATGTCATCGAATTCGTCGCCCGCCCCTTCTGCCGCGACGAGTTGGGTTGGGCAGATAGCGGTGACAGCGTTGCCAAACTCCAGGCTTGCATCCTAAGATTGCGCCGCGCTCGCATTCGGGCAGTGTTCCCTCACGCGGTCATGCACGACTTTCGTTTGGTCAGCGAAGCCTCATTCAACAAAGAGTGTTGGTCTGTCTGGTTGTCGGAGGATTTGATGCCGATACTGACGCGCAGCCTGACGTTTATGAAGGCCAGTGAGCGCCTGGCCATGAAGGACGGGCTCGCAAGCTGGTTGTATGGCTTTATTAAAGCCGATTCCTGCCTGTTGCCATTTGACCTGCACGCGATGCACGCAGCCGCGGGCTCCACCTATGCGCAAAAGGACTTCAATCGGCATGTGCGACGCCACCTCGCGGCCTTCAAGGAGAGCGGCATCGTGCACGGCTATGCTTTGCAGGGAAAGCAGTTGCGCGTCTACAGGACCAAACCATCCTGAATGGCCGGCACCCAGCGCATTCGGTATTGCGCACGGCATCTTCTGACCGGGGCGCCAGGCGGTGATGCGTGAGCCGCCATCAATCCTTGATGGTGGCAAAACCTTCCACCTTCCTCGCCATAGCGTGCTTAATACAGCACCCGCAAAATGGCAAACCCTTCCACCTTTTTGGGTGTTTTGCGGCGAAATGTTCCACTCGACACGGGTGCCAGCCCTTATCACAACAGGCCGGAACCGTAGCCGTAATCCTTTTCAATACCTAGCTCGCGCATCTTGCGCTCGCAACTCGGAGTGCAACACAGCTTCGCCGCATGGCACGGCTGCGCGATGAGGTTCAACTCTCCCCCTAGGAGCGACTACAAGCCTTCCAAGATGGTAATCAGTCACGCGCTTCGCTCTAACGCGGCAGTTCATCAAGGATTCAACTCCGGGTGCCGGCCGGATGGGCCTGCCCTCCCCCCTTGAACGGGCCCCTCACTTTCCTACGCCATCGTTCGGCGGCGAAGCGATGTTCTTGAATCTTTCCTGTGCACTCTTCCCGTCCCTGACTGAACCCGTGCGCCATCTGCCCACGTGGGCTATTCCTCGAGCCCCCCTGAACGACCCGACCGGTTAAACCGCTGAAACTACCAGCAAGCCCCGGTACGGCCGGACCACGGCGGCACTTAAACCCTGGTCAGCCACCTCCAAGCTCGACTGCCTAAAGCGACGCTCGCAGTGTCGGATGGTCCACTGCTTCCCGCCCAGACTGGCCGGCAAAATGCGACGGCGAGGGCGTTCGGCAGGGCTTGGCAGAGCACCTATAGGCCAGCACCTACGAGACGACGATGCTCAGCTTGGTGGAGACCACTGCGCACCTTTCAATCGTCAATTTGTCTGTAAGATGCGATGCGCGCTTCCGTTCAACTGAGTCTTCTCAACACGCGAACTCAGAGCAAACGCCTGCGCTGCGGAAGAAGTCCAAGAAGCCCAACATCCAGTACAGCCCAAGACGGCAGCAGCCTGTCAGGTATTCCTTCTCCCCCTTTCTTTTGACTGTAGCGATTGGCCACCTCGTTTGGTGAGGCACCCGTGGGCAGCAGGCGGAGCAAAGCGAGACTGCCGCCACGCCATCAGCCTGCGCAGCCGCCTGGTCATCCGCCACGGCGGATGCCGGCTCGTCCGCCGACGCCATGCTGGTGGCGCGAGGGGCTCCCCAAGACAACGGACTTCCACCAAACGCCGGAGGCCAACAAGGATGGTTGATGAAGCGTGGCGGAGTTGGAAAGAGTCCTTTTTTGACTCCTAGAAGCAACCAAGTTTGTATGTGACGCCCGGCCAGCCCGTGATATCTCGTCGGACCGGCTGCCAACCACTCCGTCGCAGGTCGCGTTGCGACAGCACAACGCGGCCGCCTGCTGAGTGGTAGGTGCGCCTAGCCCCCCCGGCCGCCCCGCGCAGCGCCTCGCCCCCTGAGCCCTGCCCAGAGTCGCAAGGCGCCGCGAGGTCCCCATCCCCGCCATAGTCCGCAGGCATCTGTGACAAAGCAATTGGCCAGGAACAACCAATTGGCACGGCGCCGCCAACTTTGCGACTTCATTTTAAGTCGCACGCGCTCACGTTCTTTTTAATTTTTCTGGAAATTCGTTTTAGACAGGGCGCGGTGATGGCCGCCCTCGCTATACAAAGCTCCTACCACATTGGAGTATTTAGAGATGAAGCCTGTTATCGTTACACCCCGCGCCCAGGCCTTCGCGCATAATTTCGAGCCTCACCCTCCGACGCCCCCGTACGAAGAAGACTGCCGTCGTGAACACCAACCGAATTCGTACCACCTGACATCGCAACGGCCTGGCGAAACCATGCGCCGACAATCTGACACCTCAGCCAAAAATCTGTTACGCAGCGTCAAGGCGCGGCCCGCGGCATCGTGGGCGCGTCGTAATCCCCCCCGTGCATTCACCATCGCGGAGCTCAATGCGCTGCTTGCTTCGCCCGTCTACACACAGCGAGAATGTCAGGTCAAGACCTGGGGCGACGCCGCATACTGGCTGCCCCTGTTAGGACTCTACACCGGCGCGCGCTTGCCGGAACTTTGCCGCCTCCAGCTGTCCGACGTCCTCGAACTCGAGGGGGTGTGGTGCCTGCGTTTTCGTGAGCGCAGGCGCGACGACGCGACTGCCTCACTAGCCGGGGTACGGCATGTCCCGCTCCATTCGCATTTGCTGCGGTGGGGCCTCCCTGCCTATGTCGCCGGCGAGCGCACCGCGCGCGGCAGCGGCCCGCTTTTTCCCCAGCTAGCGACGGACCGCGCCGATTACCGTGCAATGGCCTTCAGCCGCTGGTTTTCCCGCTACGTCCGACAGGAACTTGGCTTCGGCGAGCGCCCTCTCACATTCTGCAGTTTCCGGCACACTTTTGCGGCATTCGCCGGGGGCACGTCGCGCGGCAACGCCCACATCGCCATCCTAGGGGGCACCCCGGCGCTTCGGCGCGGGCGCAATGCCGGCGGCCAGGAACGCCCGGCACCTGCACAGCTCGTAGAAGTCATGCAACAACTGGTCTACCCCGCGCTTGACACCGGGCATCTCGACCGCACCCAGCCGTAAAGACAACGGGCGGCGCTCCTGCGCCGCCCGTCCTCCCCCCTAATTGCTGAGCAAAGTTCCACCAATCGCATGGATGGTAAGCGATACCCGAAGTACATCAGGTCAACGACGGCAACCGGTGGAACTTCGGCAAAGATAGTGCTTTATGCCACACAAGACCTCTCCCAGCCAGGTCTGCGGTCCTGCGGAGCAACATCACAATAGACCTCGCCGTCGGAAGCCGGTATTCGCTTCAATCCTTCCGGACCCGTCTAGGTAGCCGTGTTTGGCGAGGTCTGGCATCAGTGTCGAGGCGATGAATGTGACTGCCGCAAGTGCCGCAACGTAGAAGAAGAAATACGATTCAATGTGCGCCGAATGCAGCGACAGAGCTGCGTACTCGGCAGTTCCCCCAAACGTCGCATTTGCAAGGGCATAAGGCAAGCCAACACCGAGCGCACGGACCGTCGCTGGGAACAAGTCAGCTTTTACAATCCCTGCAATTGGCGTGTAGAAGGATGCAATCAAAAGACCCGATACTACCAATCCAAATGCCGCATATGGGTTCGTTACCGAGTGCAGCGCGAAGAGTATGGGAGCTACTAGCAGCGTCGCCAGGCCAGAAAATAGCAGCATATTGGTCCTAATTCCGATTTTATCCGCCAGCAACCCAAAAATTGGTTGGCATAGCATAAATAATACCAGTGACGCCGTCATGATTATGCTAACGTTTTCTGGATTCATGCCAGCGGATACGACGAGAAACTTCTGCATGTACGTCGTAAACGTGTAGAAGTAGAGCGAACCACCTGCAGTGAATGCAAGAACCAGCAGCACTGCACGCTTATGTTGCAGCAAACCAAAAATCGAGCCCGCATCCTTCCGTTTCATCTCCTGCATGGACACCGTTTCAGTCATGGCTCTACGGAGATAAACAACCACAATTGAACTCATAGCCCCCATGAAGAAGGGTATCCGCCAACCCCATTCCATTAGTTCTGTATGGGATAAAGTATGCTGCAGAACAGTGACCGTCAACAGCGCAAGCAATTGTCCGGCAACAATTGTGAAGTACTGGAATGACCCGAAGAAACCTCGGCGACCGGCGACCGATGCCTCACTGATGTAAGTCGCTCCGGTACCATACTCCGCGCCGACCGATAAGCCTTGTAACAAGCGGGCGACAACGAGGAGAACGGGAGCAGCGACGCCGATGGTTTGATAGGTTGGTAACACGGATATCATCAGCGAGCCGGCGCACATCATGAAGACCGAGATAATCATCGATATTTTCCGACCTCGGGTATCCGCAATCCAACCGAATATCCATCCGCCTAGTGGCCGCATAAAGAACCCCACCGCGAAGACGCCGGCAGTTGCCAACAGTTGGCTCAACTGATTTCCGGAAGGGAAGAAGGCCGAGGCGAAATAGATAGAGGTATAAGCGTAGACAAAGAAATCATACCACTCAACCAGGTTTCCGGAGCAGGCACCGATAATTCCTTTGACGCGACTTTGGATAGGTTCTTGAGCAGCAAGCAAGCGCCCGTCGGCCCCCATATGGGCCACATCTTTAGGCAACATCTTTGTCTCCTGACAATGCAATTTTGCGAAAATTGCGATTTCAAAATCGCTTCCGCTAATATTTTTTGCGTAGGCTGCACTGCTCTTTATGACAGCTAATACTGCAGCTTACGTATCGGTGCCATATCTACGTCGCGAAGCGACGCGTGATGAAATAGATTTTCCTGATGCCGGCATCAAGGAACTGCATGGCCTGCACAAGGGGGGCAACTCGCATCATTGCGCCTCTCGCTCCGAAACGGGGCACGAACTGAGGTCCAAGTGAGGAGGACACCGATGAACCCATGACCTACGATTACCCGGCCTAAGGATGCGACTCGCAACCGATTGCCAGTCACCATAGGTCACAAGGCCAGAAAATCAGAATGAGCGTGGCATCCCAAGGATGTGCTCACCAACATACGAGAGAATCAGGTTCGTGGAAATCGGGGCGACCTGGTACAGACGAGTCTCACGGAACTTGCGCTCGACATCGTATTCTGCAGCGAAGCCAAAGCCACCGTGGTACTGCAAGCAGGCGTTGGCGGCTTCCCACGATGCATCCGCTGCCAACAGCTTGGCCATGTTAGCTTCCGCGCCGCAGGGCTGATGCTCGTCGAACAGCTTCGCAGCCTTGAAACGCATTAGGCTTGCTGCCTCCACGTTCACGAAGGCCTTGGCGATTGGGAACTGCACGCCTTGATTCTGGCCAATGGGGCGACCGAACACCACACGCTCGTTGACGTACTTGGTCACCTTATCGATGAACCAGTAGCCGTCTCCAATGCACTCCGCTGCAATCAGCGTACGTTCGGCGTTCAGGCCATCCAGGATGTACTTGAAACCCTTGCCCTCTTCGCCGATGAGGTTCTCCGCCGGAATCTCCAGGTTGTCGAAGAAGAGCTCATTAGTCTCGTGGTTGACCATGTTGATAATGGGCTGGACCGTCATACCCTTACCGATGGCTTCGCGCAGGTCCACGAGGAAGATGGACATTCCTTCTGACTTCTTCCTGCACTCCGCCAGCGGCGTGGTCCGTGCCAGCAGAATCATGAGGTCGGAGTGCTGGACACGCGAAATCCAGACCTTCTGCCCGTTCACGACATACTTGTCGCCTTTACGCACTGCGGTGGTCTTGATTTTTGTCGTGTCGGTGCCTGTAGTCGGCTCCGTAACCGCCATCGATTGCAGACGTAGCTCTCCGCTCGCAATCTTCGGAAGGTATTCCTTCTTTTGCGCTGCCGAGCCATGGCGCAGCAGCGTTCCCATGTTGTACATCTGCCCGTGGCAAGCGCCGGAATTACCGCCGGCGCGGTTGATTTCTTCCATGATGACCGACGCCTGCGTCAGGCCCAGCCCGGAGCCACCGTACTCCTCAGGAATCAGAGCTGCCAGCCAGCCGGCGGCCGTCAGTGCGTTGACGAACTCCTCCGGGTAGCCTCGCACCTCGTCAATCTTGCGGAAGTACTCCGAAGAGAACTGACCGCACAAATCGCGGATAGCTTCGCGGATTTCTTGATGTTCATCGACTTTGTTCAGCACGATAGTCTCCGTGTACGTTCGTTTAGCTAAGTTCGGCAGTAGCAGTCATCGCAAGCGCACCGCCCTCGTGGCGAATCCACAGTTCAACAGACTTCCCGTCCCCGCTTCGCTTCCCGCAGACGTAAAAACGCTGGGGCACGAAGGTGGGGCGAACTCCCTTGAAGGAGAAGCTGCTAACCGTGGCGTCAGGCAAGTTCCTGCGCACCAGGTCGAGGAGCAGCACGGCTAACAACGGGCCGTGGACAATGAGGTCAGGGTAATGCTCGACAGCAGTCACATACGGGTGGTCGTAGTGAATTCTGTGACCGTTGAAGGTCAGGGCGGAGAATCGGAACAGCAGCACTGGGTCGGGCACCACTTCGCGAGACCAGTCTTCGTCGGTACGCGCAGCAACCGGCTCCGGACCAGTCGCATTTGGCGAGGCTTCTTCCCTGTAGACGATGTCGTGCTCTTCGGTCACCGCAAGGCCCCGCGCTCCGGAATACTGGTGCTCCACGGTGACGAAGGCCAGTGACCCCGTCCGCCCTGTTTTGGCATTCACGTCCAGAATGGTGGACTTCTTCGATACAGTCTCACCTACGCGGAGGGGCTGATGAAACCGCAACCGCCCGCCGGCCCACATGCGTCGCGGAAGCGGCACCGGCGGCAGGAAGCCGCCTCGCTTGGCATGGCCGTCAACGCCCAGCTCAGACTGCCTGTGCAACGGCAAAAAGTACAGCCAATGCCAGAGAGGGGCGAGTGCGTCTCCGCGAACCGGTGCTGGGTCTTCACGGTCCAGGGTCGCGGAGAGCGCCTTGACGGGGAACGCGGTTATCTCGTCGTGGGACTCGGTTGAGTTGCCGACCCACTCCTTCAGCTTGGCAGTGTCCATGAACGTCTCTTCGGTCTGTTTTCTAGGCCCCCACTATGCACGGGCTAAGGGCAACTTCCCATTCGCAAGTTCGGAACGAGCCTTTCGGCTGCACAGAAAACATCGAGCATGCGTTTACCCGAATGGAGCGTTCGGAAGAACCGGATTTACGTAGCGCGAAACTGTGGCCAAGATTGGCTCAAACCATCCGATTCGGCAGACCCCCATGCGCGTCCAGATTCGTTGTCGCTCCCGAGTGGCTCTCCACAGACTCGTGCCGGCATTTCCCATGCGGATTGCCTCCTGTCACGGCGAACATGCCCTTACGCGAAATGGATTTTCACGCACTTTGCAAACGGACCGTGCTATCGACATTCCAGCTTTCGAATCAATCGACCTGCAACTGGGTGGCAGCGTGTTTTCCGCGTCTAGCTGTTATCTGGAACTCGCCGATGGGAACCTGAAGGAAATTACCCTGGGCCCATCGCACCTAAGCGCGGAAACGCCCTCATGGGCGCCGCTTCTGCGGGACATGATTTCGGGAACGGTCTTTCACCACCCACAGGAGAACTGGAATGCTCATACAGTTGCCCATGCGCTGAACACGACACCCGAACGAATCCGGACCGCTCTGTTCACGCAAGGCATGGCCTTCACGCACATATGCCGGACGCAACGTCTCATGCGCGCGCTATTCGAGTCGATACAGTTCAAGCTCTCCGTCGCGGACCTGCGGGACAGAGTGGGCTGGGGTAGCAAAGGCGACCTGGAAGCGTCGTTCTACGATTGGTTTGGCGTATCGCTCCAGACGGTCGCACGCCTGAGAGACGATGGACTGTAGTTCCTACAATGCAATGCGGAGGACGCGTGAAAAACAAGATTGGACGTGATATTCCGGAATGGGTGGGCGGCCAACGTCTGGTACCTTATGCTGGCATCACCGGTTGCCCCGAGGTGCATCGGCGCGCGGCGCCCAGCCTACGCACATTTCCCCGTGGCACTCCGAAGGTACTGCCCTCGTTGCGCGAAGCCATCGACGCGGCCGGATTGCGTGACGGCTCAACCATTTCCTTCCACCATCATCTTCGCAACGGCGATGCTGTTGCCAATGCAGTGTTGTGCGAGGCCGCGAATCAAGGCTTGCGCGGCCTGACCGTGGCCGCCAGCTCAATCTTCCCGGTACATGGCCCGTGGGTGGAACTCATGGAAGCCGGCGTCATTGGCCAGATTTACACTGGGTATGCGTCAGGTCCCGTCGCCGGCGCGGTGGCGCGCGGCGCGCTTGCCGCCCCCATGTTCATGCACACCCATGGAGGGCGCGCCCGCCTCATCGAGTCAGGCGCGTTAGCTATCGATGCCGCCTTTGTAGCTGCACCGACCGCTGACAACTATGGAAACTTGAACGGTGTGTCCGGCCCGTCAGCCTGTGGAACGCTCGGCTATGCCGAAGCCGACGTGCGCTACGCGGCCACGGTGATTGCGGTCACCGACAACCTGGTTCCCTATCCCGCCTGCCCTATCGCCATCAGCCAGGACTACATCGACTATGTGGTCCCTGTCCATTCCATCGGGGATAGCACCAGAATTGTGTCCGGGACGACCCGGCCAACCGATGAGCCCGTGGGCCTGGCCATTGCATCTCTGGCTGCTCGGGTCATCGAAGCGGCGGGCCTCCTTGGCGAGGACTTTGGCTTCCAGACCGGCGCCGGCGGCATCTCTCTCGCGGTTGCCGCGGCCCTTGGCGAAATCATGGCCCGTCGCGGTGTCAAAGGCAGCTTTGCGGCTGGAGGCATCACCGGCTACTTGGTTGAGATGCTCGAGCAAGGCCTGTTTCGCAGTCTGCTGGACGTTCAGTGCTTCGACCTACGTGCAGTGGAATCCTTCCGCACCAACCCACTTCACCAGGCAATGTCTGCCTCGATGTACGCGAATCCCTGGAACAAGGGAGCTGTTGTCAATCGCCTGAGCGCCATGGTTCTCGGTGCAGCGGAGGTCGACCTTGATTTCAATGTCAACGTGACGACCGCCAGCGACGGTCGCATCATTGGCGGGTCCGGCGGTCACAGCGACACAGCAGCCGGTGCCGAACTCGCCATCGTCACAACTCGCTTGAGAGCCGGAAACGTACCGAAGATTGTGGAGCAGGTACGTACCGTCACCACATGCGCCACCATTGACGTGGTCGTGACGGAAGCAGGTATCGCAGTCAACCCGCTTCGCCTTGAGGTCAAAGAGCGACTGATTGCCTCCGGTCTTCCGGTTGTCAGCATCCACGAATTGCAGGAAAAGGCCTGCCGTGGCCTTGAGCACTATCATCAGCCCGGCACAGCCGAGGGCAAGGTGGTTGGAATCGTCGAATATCGTGACGGTACAACTCTGGATGTCATCCGTTCCATTGGAGCCTGACGAATCGAAGGCGGCGACACCAGTGTGCCGCCGCCTTCATCAGCCTGGAATGTCTTACTGCAACTCCATCAGTAGCTGGCCAGCGCGAACCTGAGCGCCTGGTTGCACGAGAATCTCCTTCACCGTCCCACTGACTTCAGCCACGACACTTGTCTCCATCTTCATTGCCTCAATTGCAGCCACGACTTCACCCTTGGCGACAACTTGCCCCACCCTGACGTTCACAGTTATCACGGCACCTTGCATCGGCGAGCCGACCAGCATCGGATTGCCGGCGGTGGCCATTCTTGCCCCCGCGGCAAGCTTCCCAGCCTCTCGCTTGCTGGCACGAACTGGGCGCGGCTGACCATTGACATCAAAGAACAAGCGCACGCCGCCCTCCTCGTCCGGCTCGGCTTGGGCGTTCAAGCCTACGAACAGCGTCTTACCCCGCTCCAGGTTCACCGCAATTTCGTTACCGGGAGTGAGCCCGTAGAAGAAGACGGGGGTGGGAAGGATGGAAACGTCATCGTACTGTTCCCGATGCGCACAGAAGTCCTTGAAGACCTTGGGATACATGAGGTACGAGGCGAGGTCGTTGTCGGAAACCGGCTGACCAATCTCTCGTTCCGCCTGGCTGCGCGCCGCTTCCAAGTCCACCAGCGGAATATGAGCGCCGGCGCGACCGACGATTGGCTTGGCACCCCGCAGGAGCTTTTGCTGCAGAGCCGAAGGGAAGCCGTCGGCTGGGTAGCCCATCTCTCCACGGAACATTGAGACGACCGATTCCGGCACCGAGGCTTCCTTCGCGGGGTCCAGGATATCGCCTGTGGACAGCTTGTTTGCGACCATGTGAAGCGCCATGTCGCCAACGACTTTCGAAGATGGCGTGACTTTAACGATATCCCCAAACATGACGTTGACATCGGCATAAGCCTGTGCGACCTCTGGCCATTGCGCCTCCAGTCCCAGCGACCGAGCTTGCTCCCGCAGGTTTGTATACTGACCGCCAGGCATCTCGTGACGGTAGACATCCGAGGTGCCCGCCCGCATCGCCGCCTCGAAGGGCTCGTAGTTCTTGCGGACTGATTCCCAGTATGTGCAGAAGGGTTGCAGGTCACGATAGCCTACTGCCGGCTTGCGCGCGTCATGCTCAAGGGCTGCGCAAATGGCACCCAGGCTTGGCTGGGACGTCAGCCCGCTCATGGAATCCATGGCGCCGTCGACCGCATCCACCCCCGCCTCCACGGCCGCCAGCACCGACGCCACGGATGCGCCGCTCGTATCGTGAGTGTGGAAGTGAATGGGAATACCCACTTCCTCCTTCAAGGCCTTCACCAGCGCGAATGCGCCCTGCGGCCTGCAAACACCTGCCATATCCTTGACTCCAAGAATATGTGCGCCGGCCTTTTCCAACGACTTTGCAATGTCAACGTAGTAGCGAATGTTGTATTTGTCTCGCGAACTGTCAAACAAATCGCCGGTGTAGCAGATTGTGCCTTCGCAAAGCGCCCCGGACGCAATGACGGCATCCATCGCCACTCGCATGTTTTCGACCCAGTTGAACGAGTCGAAAACCCGGAAAAGGTCAATGCCTTCCGCGGCAGCGCGTTTGACGAAGTGCTGCACCACGTTGTCCGCATAGTTCGTGTACCCAACGGCATTGGAGCCGCGCAGCAGCATCTGGAACAGGATATTGGGGACGGCGGCGCGTAGTGCCGCAAGGCGCTGCCACGGGTCTTCACGCAGGAACCGCATTGCCACGTCGAACGTAGCGCCACCCCAGCATTCCATTGAAAAGAGTCCCGACAACTGGCGCGCGTAGTAGGGTGCGATGGCGGTCATGTCTTGCGTGCGGAGCCGCGTTGCCAGCAGCGACTGGTGAGCATCGCGCATCGTAGTGTCGGTGAGCAAGACGCCAGAACTGTCTTTCATCCACTGGGCGAAGGCTCTGGGTCCAAGCCTGGACAGTAGCGTCCGACTTCCCTCCGGAATCTCATCGCTAACCGTCTTCAGAGGAAGCGGGTGCGACAGGATGATGGACTTGGGAACGAGGCGGCCCTTGACATCGGGATTGCCGTTGACGTTGACATCGGCGATGAAGTTCAGCAGTTTCGTCGCTCGGTCTCGGCGCTGGCGGAAACTAAACAGCTCCGGGGTATTGTCAATGAACCGGGTAGTGCAGCGCCCCGAACGAAACTCTTCATGTTCGATAACGTCCCCCAGAAACGCTAGGTTGGTCGCCACGCCCCGGACCCGGAACTCGCGCAGTGCCCGACTCATGCGCTCATTGGCCTCATCCGCATCTCGGCCCTTGCAAGTCACTTTGACGAGCAACGAATCGTAGTACGGGGTAACAACGGCCCCCGTGTAGGCTGTACCCGCATCCAGGCGAATGCCAAAGCCTGCAGCACTTCTATAGGCAGTCACCTTGCCGTGGTCAGGTGCGAATCCGTTCTCTGGGTCTTCGGTGGTAACGCGGCATTGGACAGCATGTCCGCGCAGCTTGATGCCGTCCTGGTCTGGCACCCCCGACGGGGCGTCACCAATGCTCGCCCCTTCGGTGATGCGAATTTGAGCCTTCACGATGTCGACACCCGTCACTTCCTCGGTAACGGTGTGTTCGACTTGCACTCGGGGATTTACCTCGATGAAGTAGAACTCCTCGGTGTCAGCATCCATCAGGAATTCCACCGTGCCGGCATGCGTATACGACACCGCATTCGCAAGCTTCAACGCCTCGCCGCACAAGGCATGTCGCGTGGCGTCATCTAGGTAGGGAGCGGGCGCCCGCTCCACCACCTTCTGATTTCGACGTTGCACCGAACAATCACGTTCGAACAAATGAACGATGTTGCCGTGGGTGTCGCCGAGAATCTGGACCTCCACATGCTTCGCTCTCACGATGAACTTCTCGAGGTAGACCTCGTCGTTGCCAAAGGCCGCCTTCGCTTCGCGACGGGCCGCTGCGATGGCGTCAGCCAGGTCTCCCTCCTGCTGAATCGCCCGCATGCCGCGGCCGCCTCCGCCCCAACTAGCCTTCAGCATCAGGGGGTAGCCGATGGCCGCCGCCAGCTTCCTGGCTTCCTCGATGTCATCCGGCAGAGCATTCGTGGCAGGAACCACCGGTACACCCACGCGCTCGGCCAGCGCCCTTGCGGCCACTTTGTTGCCAAGCTCCCTCATCACCTCTGGCTTCGGGCCAATGAAGGCGATGCCCTCGTGCGCGCAACGCTCGGCAAACTCCGGATTCTCGGACAGGAATCCATAGCCCGGATGGATTGCGTCTACGCCTGCTTCCCTTGCCACCCTCAAGATGTCATCGATGTCGAGGTACGCATCAACCGCCTTCTTCCCCTCGCCAACGAGGTAGCTCTCGTCCGCCTTGAAGCGATGTTGTGCAAACCGGTCCTGGTACGAGTAGATGGCTACGGTACGGATACCCAGCTCACTGGCGGCGCGCATCACGCGGATGGCGATTTCGCTCCTGTTTGCGACTAGGAGACTGCAGATTTTCTTCATCGTGGGGGCCACTTCGTAGTTGAGAATGTTGCGCGTGCATGCTTTCAATCTGGCTGCGGACCGGCCTGCCTTAGCAGGTCGACCGCGCGCGCAATGACCGGTGCATCCACCATCTCTCCGTCGAGTTGGAAGGCGCCGGGACTGGTCTTGGCTTGCTCAACGACCTTCTTCGCCCAGGCAAGCTGAGTTTCGGTGGCCCGATAGGCGCCATTCACCCCGGAGACCTGTGCTGGATGAATGCACAGCTTTGCCCCGAATCCCAGCCTCCGACCGCGCTCACTCGCCCTGTGAAGTTCATCCACATCGGAAATGGATACCGTCACCCCATCCACTGGCGAAGCAATTCCCGCAACCCGCGACGCCAAGACGAGCATCGAACGAAAGAAGAGCAACTCCTGGTCGTCTCCCTCGATGCCGAGCTCAGTCCGGAAATCCACAGTACCAAATACAAGGCGCGCTACTCCGGGTGCAGCAGCAATTTCGCTGACGTTGGCCATGCCTCTGGCGGTTTCAATAAGCGGAAGAACCTTGACCTCCGGAGGAAGATGCTTCACCACCAGAGCAATATCCGCTGCGCTTTCTGCCTTCGGCAGAATCACTCCACGGACACCGTCCTTGCGACACACTCGGATGTCGTCCTCGAACCATTGCGTCTGCGTCGCGTTGATTCGCACCATTCCAGAGCCGCCAGTTGCCAGGTAGTCCACCAAGAGGTGCCGGGCTCGGTCCTTATCGTCAGTAGAAACGGCATCCTCAAGGTCAAGAATGACCACATCGGCGCCGCAGGCGTGAGCTTTGGCAAAGCGCTCGGGGCGATTGGCCGGCACAAAGAGATAGGAACGAGCAGAGTTGTTGGTTGCCATTTGGTCAAATTCTGGTGTGCAAGCGCGCATGCCCCCGCCCTCTCGCCCACGAACGAGGCGTGAAGAGGCAGCACGAATTGAGGGAGCGGCGTCAGTCTACGGTAGAGCGTGACGTTAGATTGCGCCTTCGGTGCTCAAGCGGGAGACGTCATCACTGGTGTAGCCGAGTTCACGAAGAATGCTCTCGCTGTGCTGGCCAAGCGCGGGGATTGCATCCATCCGTGGTTCGAACGACTGCGGCATCCCAGGAGGGCGCAATGCCGGGATGACCCCCACCGGTGATTGGACCGAAGTCCAGCGCTCCCGTGCCTTGAGTTGCGGATGATTCCAGACATCCCGCATATCATTCATGCGTGCGTTAGCAATCTGCGCGTGCTCCAGGCGCTCCACTACTGCATCAATAGTCAGCGAGGAAAATGCATTGGCGATGATTTCCGTCAGCTCCACCCGGCCTTTGGCACGCAGCGAATTTGAGACAAACCGCTCATCAGTCGCAAGTTCCGGCCGCTCCAGGACAACCCGGCAGAAGGCATCCCATTCGCGTTCATTCTGAAGCCCCAGAATGATGGTCTTCCCGTCACCGGCCGTGAACGGGCCATAAGGAAAGATGGTCGCATGCGATGCGCCGGCCCTCGGAGGCGGCGTGGCACCGTCAAAAGCGTAATAGAGTGGATAGTTCATCCATTCAACCATGCTCTCCAACATCGATACGTCAATATGCGCCCCCTTACCGGTCTTGCTGCGCTGCAACAGCGCGGCCAGGATGTTGGTGTACGCGTACATGCCTGCTGCGATGTCGGCAATGGAGCAACCCGCTTTCGAAGGGCTCTCCGGCGTGCCGGTGATAGAAACGAATCCCGACTCCGCCTGGATTAGCAGGTCATAGGCCTTCTTGTCCCGGTAGGGGCCATCATTGCCATAGCCGGAAATGTCGCAGACGATGATGCCCGGGTAGCGCTGGGAAAGCGCCTGGTACGAAAGGCCCAGGCGGTCGGCAGCGCCCGGGGCGAGGTTCTGCACAAGCACATCCGCTTTATCGAGGATTTTCTGGAGGATGGCAGGCGCTTCGCGGTGCTTGAGGTCCAGAGCAAGACTCTCCTTGGAGCGATTTGTCCACGCGAAATGCGACGACATGCCATCCACGCGCTCGTCATAACCCCGGGCGAAATCGCCAACCTTGGGTCGCTCAACCTTGATAACCCGGGCACCTAAGTCGGCCAACTGACGGGTGCAAAAGGGCGCTGCGATTGCATGTTCTAGAGATACAACGGTGATGCCATCAAGGGGACGCATAGCAGCCTTAGTAAGAAAGTACCTCGCCTGACCTACCACAGCGGGAACGGGCGAAAGAATTTGGTACGCGGCAGCTGCTCGTTACAGTAGAAGTCGCCACGCGATGCCAGCGCATCCTGCTTTACCGCCAGGTATCAACCGCATCTCGTAAGAGATGCATTTCTGCGCACGGAGGCTAGTCTCGCAGCGCGGAGCCCTGCGGTAAATCTCGAATTCTCGAACCGCTCATTCGCCTCCACCGAAAGCAGCGCTTGATAGAGCTACCATGTAACCTCGGCGGGCATTCCTCGGACAAAGTTTGCGACAAAAGTGACGCCTTGGTACAGTTATGCTGAAGGAGTACCTCATGCACTTTGATTTCGCCGACCTCCGGCTGTTCGCACGCATCGCCGAGGAGGAAAACCTATCTCGTGGGGCGAAAAAGGCATTTTTATCCCCCGCTGCGGCTAGTGCGAGACTTAAGGCGCTGGAAGACCAGTTAGGAACCCGGCTCTTCTATCGCGAAAGCAAAGGGCTGGCCCTGACTCCCGCAGGTGAGCGACTTCTTCGGCATGCGCGGGTCATCGAGCGCCAGTTCGAACACGTACGCAGCGACTTTGAGGAATTCTCCAAGGATTCAGTTGGCCATATACGCATCTTCGCAAATACGACCGCAGTCACGGAATTCATGCCCGAGGTGCTCGCCCACTTTATGGCAGAGCGGCCGGCGGTCACTGTGGACCTCCAAGAGCGCCAGACGCGAGACATTATTCGAGGGGTGTTGGACGCTAGCGCCGATTTGGGAATCATCTCTGGTCCGCTAAACTCGGAGGGTCTTGAGGTCGTCCATTTCAGTACGGACAAGCTGGTGTTGGTGACTCCTGCTCGGCATCCCCTGATTGAAAGGTCGAACGTTTCGCTTGTTGATACACTTGAGTATGAGCATGTAAGTATGCATGAAGGAAGTACACTTCACGCCTTCCTTACCGACCTCGTCCGAGACGAGCGGCGCAAGCTGCAAATTCGAATTCAGGTTCGTAGTTTTGAGGCCATGTGCCGGATGATAGAAGCCGGGGTTGGCATTGGTATCCTTCCTCTATCGGCGACCCTTCGCCATCGCCGTACGATGAAGTTGGAAATCCTGGAACTCGACGAGCCTTGGGCTATACGCGAGCGCGTAGTGATTGCTCGGGAATTGGATGGACTTCCTAGCTGCGCGAAGGCCCTCATTGACGAGCTTATCAAAGTCGCGGAGGCCGCAGGGGGCAGTCCGAGCGGAAGCGTAGCCTGAGGGGCTGGTCTCGCCTGATGACAACACGCCAAGGCAATACACCCTCTTCCGCTCACGCCCAACCAGCAAACATCCATCGCGACAACACCGCGTTCATGGATGGTGTTTTGATGGCCCTTGAAGCATTCAGGGTTTAGAAGCTTTTATCGGGCAGGACTGACGGCACCTCATTGCCGGAGTCCTGCCCCACTCCGTGGGACGCAAGACGAACGGAACATGCTCACTCACGAATCTGGATGATTGCCTCGATTTCAACCGTCATTCCATGGGGAAGGGAGCTCATACCAACCGCCGAGCGGGCGTGCAACCCCTTCTCCCCAAAGATACTCACCAGAAGGTCTGAGCAGCCATCGATGACCCGGGAATGATTCTTGAAACTCGGAGTAGCATGCACCATACCCAACAGCTTGACTATTGCCTCCACACGACTCAGGTCCCCGAGAGCTAGCTTGATGCTCGCAAGCATGTTCAACGCCGTAAGCCGTGCATCCTCATACGCCGCCGACGCTTGTTCCAGCGAATCCAGCCGGCCTAGTCGATAGGTATTGTTGGGTAGACGAGGCCCATGGCCCGACAGGTAAAGCATGCTCCCGACCACCCGATAGGGCACGTATGTGCCATTGGGGGGTAAGGCCGCCGGGAGTTCCAGTCCAAGTTCCAAGAGTCTTTCTTCAGGACTCATGAGTTGTTTCCCCCTGTACTCCCAACTATTGCCCGCGTGTACACGCCAGCATCCACATTTCCGCCAGAGCAGATAACCACAACGTTCTTCCCAACCAGGTCGGCCTTCCTCGCCAACAGCGCCCCCAGCGAAGCTGCGCCACCAGGCTCGACGACGAGCTTCAGCAGGCGGAATGCTGTCGCTACTGCGCACAACGCCTCATCGTCGTTCACGCTCAGCGCCTTCACATCGTGACGCAAGAGTACGCTGAGAGGCTTGGTGCCCGCAACGGGACCGGCTATGGCATCCATCACAGTTTTTGGAACTGAGCTGTTCTTCTCGGGAACACCACTCACCAATGACAGCGCCATCTTCTCATATCCGGCCGGCTCCACAATGTACGCCCGAACATTCGGCCACACTGCCTTCACCGCCGTGATTACCCCCGACGAAAGGCCGCCGCCACTGCAGTTGACCAGGATGGCATCCGGCACTACCCCGCGCGCCTCCAACTGCTCGCAAATCTCTAATCCGGCGGTACCTTGCCCTGCCATGACGTCATAGTCATCGAACGGCGAAATAAAGGTCAGTCCTCGCTCCTTCATGATGTGACGTGTTACGATTTCGCGGTCCTCCGTCTGCGGGTCATACAAAACAATCTCCGCTCCCCACCAGCGGCAGCTCTCAATCTTGATTTCAGCCGCGGTCTTCGGCAAAACAATGACGGCGGGGCATCCTATAAACTTGGCACCCGCGGCAACTCCCTGACCGTGGTTGCCAGCAGAAAATGTAATTACGCCTCTGCTAAGTTCCTCCGCATTCAGAGAGAGCATCTTGTTCAACGCTCCCCTTATCTTGAAGGAACCTGTACGCTGCAGCGGCTCGGCCTTCACGTATACGTTGCAGCCGCACGCTTCATCCAGCATGGGCGATTCGATGATGGGGGTCCGAATAATGTACCCAGACAAACGTTCTGCGGCAGCCCGTATGGCCGCGATATCGAATTGTTTCATCCTACATGCGCTCAGATTGTTCAGCGAGATGCGCTTAAAGCGCCAAGCCGATAAGGTAAATCAATGGGTCCGCAGGTCGCTCAAAAACTTCTTGGCACGGTCACTCTGCGGGTTGGAAAAGAAGGTGTCTGGGTTACCGCTCTCGACTAGGCAACCGTTGTCCATGAACCAAACACGGTCAGCGACCTCGCGTGCGAAGTTCATTTCGTGCGTGACGCACATCATTGTCATCCCGTCCCGTGCAAGGCTCTTCATCACCTGCAGTACCTCGCCCACCATTTCCGGGTCCAGTGCGCTTGTTGGCTCGTCAAACAGCATGGCTGGCGGGTCCATAGCAAGTGCGCGCGCAATGGCAACACGCTGTTGCTGCCCCCCAGAAAGCTGCCCGGGATAAGAGTCCGCCTTACTCGCCAAGCCGACGCGTTCCAGCAATTGCGCGGCTCGTTGCCGAGCATCCGATTTCTTCTTCTTTTGAACAGACATCGGGGCAAGCATAATATTTTCCGCCACGGACAAGTGGGGAAACAGATTGAAGCTTTGAAAGACAAAACCAACGTGACTGCGTAACTTGTTGATGTCGAGTGCCGGCGAATTTACGTCCTGTCCACCAAACTCAATCGTCCCCTTCTGAATGTCCTCCAGGCGGTTTACTGTTCGAATCAGCGTCGACTTCCCCGAACCGGACGGGCCACATACAACAATCACCTCCCCCCGTGCAACCTCGGCAGTTATGTCGTTGAGGGCGTGATAGCTTCCGTACCATTTGTTAACGCGTTTGAAATTAATCATTGGAATCTGAGATGCTGCACTGTTTTGCATTGAAAATACCTCCAATGACCGTTAAATTAGTCAACGACGACTGCCGGCGACACCACTGATACGGAGGCAGCGTCACGACGGACGCCCGTACGCTTGTTGGTGATGCGGCGCTCTACATAGCGCGCCAAAGATGTCAGAGCGAAGCCGAGCAAGAAATAGACCGCAGCAAGGATGAGGAACACCTCAAACGGCTTGGTGAGAAGTATGCTGTTCACCTGGTTTGCAGCAAAAGTCAGTTCATTGACGCTAATGACATAAGCAAGTGACGTGTCCTTGATGATGGAGACAAACTGGCTAATCATCGAAGGAATCATGTTGTACAGTGCCTGGGGAAGGACCACCTTTCTCATTGTCTGCATATAGGAGAGGCCGACTGCACGAGCTGCTTCCGTCTGTCCCTTCGGCAAACCCTCTATGCCCGCGCGAATGATTTCTGAGATATAGGCGCCCTCATAGATGACGAGTGTCACCAGCATCGTCGTGAATCCGCTCACTGTCCGCCCAATCAAGATGGGTACAAAGAAATACACCCAGAAGATGAACATGAGCAGTGGAACGCCACGGACGAGATACACAAGACAGACGGCAGGTTTGTTCAACCAACTTATGGGTGACACACGGGCGAGCGCAACGAGAATCCCGAGCGGAAACGCCAGCAGAAGACCGAGCAGGGAAAGTAGCAGCGTAATAGCCAGTCCCCCAAGGGGGCCGTTAGAATACTGCCCCATTAGCAGAATCTCGCCGTTCTCGCAAAGAATTGAAATAATGGAGTCCACGGCTTACCTCGTCTTCAGTCGATAGTGGCGCTCAAGGGCAGAGCCGCCAGCCATGATTAGCAGAGAGACACCGAGGTATGCGATGGTCGTGAACAGATAGACCTCGACCGTGCGAAAAGTTGCGCTCTCAATCTCTCTCGTCACATAAGTCAGTTCTACCACCCCAATCGTCATGGCAAGGCTGGTGTTCTTGACGAGCAGGACGGTGTGGCTAATCATCGGGGGCAAAGCGATTCGTGCCGCCTGCGGCAGTATGACCTTCCGGCAAGCCTGGAGATAGGTCATACCCAGGGCGCGGGATGCCTCTAGCTGTGCCTTGGATATCGAGCGAATTCCACCCCGAAGGTCCTCCGACATATATGCTGCCATGCAGAGACCGATGGCTATGAAGGCGAAGACGAATTCACTGTTGTTCGTGTTGAACCACATCTGGACCGACTCCGGAAGCAATGTCGGAAGCCCAAAGTACCAGAGGAACACCTGCACCAGGATGGGCACGCTTTGGTGATACTCAACATAGGCAGCCACCGCCGCTTGCCCCCAGCGATTGTTGCTCAACCGGACAACCGCTAGGACGGTTCCGAGCACAATCGCAAGCAACCAGGATAGCGTGGCTAGCTCTAGCCACGTCACGACTCCGCTTGCTATCAGGCGTGGATACTCGGCCTGCAAAAGTATTGAGAAATCCAACTTCATAGGTAATGCGCCAAGTGGGTGTTCGGGAAGGGCCGGCGTACGCCGGCCCACAAGTCGTTAGCCTTTGATTGGCTCAACTTTGAAGTCGCGGCGCATCTTGTACTGCGTGCCACTGCCCAGCCACTTGTCGAAGATGCGTGTCGCCTCTCCCGATTTTTCCATCGACTGCAGCACTCCGTTCACGTGACTCGCGAAGCCGGCTTCCCCTTTGCGCATCCCAAGCCCCCAGTATTCGTGCATGACCGGCGGTTCGAGGATTTCGATGGGCGTCGTCGCCTCTGCCTGCATCTTCAATTTGACCAACATCATCTCGCCAAGTGCCAAACCGTCCACTCGGCCCTGCTGCAGTGCCAAGAAGGCAGCGGGCGCGTCCTGATAGGTTACGGTTGTTGCCGTCGGGACTGTCTTCTTGACGGCCATCTCCGACGTCGACCCCTTATTCGCGCTCACGCGCTTTCCCGCGAGGTCAGCCGTAGTTTTCAGTCCTTCCGAGCGTTTCACCGCCACTTTGGTCAGACTGACAAAGTACTGGTCGCTGTAACCAATTTGTTCGGCCCGTTCCGGCGTCCAGCCAAGTGCGGCTGCAAGGATGTCCACTCGCCCCTGCTGTAGCTCGGGAATCCGCGCCGCGGTCGCAATCAGCTTGAGTTCGAGCTTCACACCCAGGCTCTTGGCAATCGCGCTGCAGAAATCCACGTCGTACCCTTGTACTTCCCTGGTCTGGGCATTGGTGAAGCTAAATGGCTCGATAGTGCCCAACACGCCGCAAACCAGTGCACCTCGCTGCTTGATGTCCGCCAGCTGGTCCGCGAAGGCACTGACTGTAGTCAGCGAGAGGCTCACGGCTGCAATAGCGATTGCCGACAACTTACGCATGGAATTCATCCTTTCAGGTCTTGGGGATTGGAAGCCTCAGCAAGGGCTGAGGCTCGGAACTGCGACGCACGCGTGGGGCACGCGAACGTCCCTGGCTCGAAATAGATGGAGCAAGAGTCGCCCGTCTTGTTACCTGCTTTCCACGGGCATCCGGCCCGTGTATGACGGACCGTTGCATTTTCGAAGGTCTCCGGCCTCCCTACCCCTCCTCAGCTAGAGGGGGCGAGATTCTCTCTTTTTGCCTCTCGGGAGGAGAAATTGTTGGATGCATTTTGATACCAGAATACAATTACAACAAACGAGTTTTATCGATGCGATTCGATGAATAGAAGCAATGTGTTTTAGTGGTTATCCCTAGCAAGGTGCACTGTGGTTACGTTTAAACAACTTGAGGCAATATTCTGGGTCGTGCAAGCGGGCGGATTCGCGCAAGCCGCCCTGAGGTTGCACACAACCCAGTCCGCAGTCTCCAAAAGGGTGCAGGAGCTCGAACAACTCTTCAACACACAATTGTTCGACCGCGGAACAAGAACCGCCCGGCTGACGGAAAAAGGGGAAGAGATGTTCTTGTTGGCAAAGAAGCTTCTGGCGGAACGGGATGCAGCGATGGAGCAATTCACCCAACCGGACGCGATGCAGCGTCGGGTTCGCATTGGCGTTACCGAGCTATCGGCCATGACCTGGCTACCCCGACTGGTCAATCAGATTCACGAACACTATCCACGAGTCGTCATCGAGCCCGAAGTGGATATGAGCACTAAGCTACGGGACAAGCTCCTGGCGGACGAGCTTGATTTGATGGTAGTGCCCGATGCTTATACAGATGCGCGCTTTGCATCAAAGGTAGTAGGCAAAGTTGAGAACGCGTGGATGTGCAAGCCCGGATTGCTTGACGCTCAGCGGCCAATCCAGATACACGAACTCGCGGCGAGGCGCGTACTCGTGGACAAGTCTGGCACGGGGATTATTTACGACAGCTGGTTCAAGTCGATAGGATTTCGCCCCGTCAACGTTATCGTCAGCAATAGCATCGTGGCATTGATAGCCCTTACCATATCCGGGTTCGGAGTGAGCTACTTCCCGAAAGACTGCCTTCGTCAGATGCAAAGCGCTGGACTTCTCGATGTCCTTGAAGTTAATCCGCCGCTACCGGATGCCACCTACGTGGCGATGTACAAGTCGGACCAACGAAGCACGCTGATTGCAGCCATCGTCATGCTCGCTCAGGAGTGCTGCGATTTTTCTACAATTTTCCAGACGGCGTGATGAATGCCGGCCAGCCATCACCTTAGCTCGCGCGACTGTCAACCGGTTATGGCGAGCGGTCCAGATATGCGCCCACCAAGCGCTCCAGGACGGCCAATTTTCCGGTAAAAAAGTGGCTGGCGTTAGGAACAACGACGATAGGCAAGCCTTGCGGACGCGCCCAGTCGAACACAGCTTTGAGCTCTACGCGCTGGTCCCTCTCACCGTGAATTGCCATGGTCGTGGATGGTACGGGAGGCGTCTCGTAGGTGCGCTGCCCTTCGATAGTTCCCCATGGTGTGCCGGCGAGCACGATGTGAGTGCAATTGACCCCCTGTTCGTGTAGCACCCCCGTGGTCCGTGCAATCACGTATGCGCCGAAGGAGAATCCCGCCAAAACAAGGGGCAAGGCCGGATAGATTCGTCGCAAGTGCTCGATGACCAATAGCACATCGAGAGTCTCTCCGTTTCCGAAGTCATGCGTGCCTTCCGAGCCCCCTACGCCCCGGAAATTGGGGCGAACGGCGACGTATTGACGGGACGCTAGTATCTTCGCAAACAAATTTGGAACCTTATGTTCTGCGGTTCCGCCCTGCAGCGGATGAGGGTGGGCGATGACCGCGATGCCGCGAATGGGTCCCTCCGGCACATTAACCAACAGCTCAATGTCACCGACGATTCCGCGTATCACAAACCTCTCGATTGCTGAAGAAGTCATCGTACCACTTTCTTTACGTCCATTTCTGCTCAGACCCTGTCTAGAAGCCGAATCCCGCGTTGCCGGCTTACGCTCTTTACCGGACTAGATTGCCTTCCCCAAGTGGAGGAGACAGTCTCCGCGCTCGCACATTGCCACGGCTCGTTCGCAAACCACGACACCGCTTGCCAAGAAATGCACCGCTTCAGGAACGCGGAGCGGGCTTTCAGGGAAATAGACGTAGCCGGCGAGGTCACCCACCCTCACCTCATCGCCAAGCATGACACGAGCTTCAAACAGGCCATTTTCTGGCGCGTAGACGAAGCAATCCTTGTCAACAGAAAGAAACCTAACCTCGGGCGGCGGAGGAAGCCCCTCTGATTTAGTCACGCCAAGCCAAGCCAATACACGCAGTACGCCCGACTCGCACATCTCACGGTAGCCAGGATGAACCCATCCGCGGCCGCCTAGTTCAGTGCCCAGACGCGGTATGCCGGTGCGCGCCGCGGCTTCGGAAGAACTGCCGCTCCCTGGTGCACTCGAGAACAATAGTCCGTAGGGCGCTCCGAACGTCGACATCAGAGCTCGACGCTCCGCTTCAGACGAAGAGCCCGTTGAAGCGACGGATGTCGTCGCAGGCAAATAGTTGAGCGATGTCCCGCCGCTATGGAGGTCGAATACGAAGTCCGCGCGGCTCATCAGTTCGGTCTCGATGAAATGGGCAATCATCTCGGAGGGTGCGCCGCTCGGATTTCCGGGATAGAGGCGGTTCAGGTTTCCCTCATCTATCGGAGACACACGATTACCGTCTTTGGCTGCCGGGTAATTCGCCATCGGCAAGATGATGAGATGCCCTTGAATATCGTTGGCCTGCAATTGTCGCGCCAAGCGCGTCAGTGCCACCTGCCCTTCGTATTCGTCGCCATGGGTTCCGGACAACAGCAACACGGTCTTACCTACGCCGTTCTTGATGCTCACTACCGGGATGGGAAGCCATCCGTACGCCGAGCGATTCACTGAGTATGGAAGTCTTGCATAGCCGGCGTGCTTGCCCGGCTTAGCCAAATCGAAATCCAGTGAAATTCTGCTCTTTGTCATCATGTTTTTTGGTAAGCGCCGCACCTAGTCGCCCTGGTGCAGCCGATGGCAGATTGTCAACCGCCGGAAATGGGGGCGCTGCGCGGCGCAAGCATCCGCGCAGGCCACGACTCACCGAATAGTGAACGGATTCCCTGAACCGGCGCCTGTGTTAATCCACACGCTCTTTGTCTGGAGGTACGCGCGGATGGCATCAATCCCGTTTTCCCGACCCAGACCCGAATCCTTATAGCCGCCAAAGGGCGACATGAAGCTGACGGCTCGATAGGTATTCACCCACACGGTGCCGGCCTGAATCCTTTCCGACATCCGAAACGCGCGACCGATATCAGATGTCCAAACCCCTGCCCCAAGCCCATAGCAGCTATCGTTGGCAATCTCGATAGCATCTTTTTCGTCCTTGAATTTCAGAACCGAAAGTACCGGACCAAACACTTCCTCTCGGGCAATGCGCATCTGTGGCGTCACATTGGAAAAGATAGTGGGCTCGACGAACCACCCATCTCCGCATGATGCCGGCTGGCCACCCAGCAAAAGGTTTGCCCCCTCTTCCTTCGCAATCTTGATGTAGGAGAGGACCTTTTCATACTGTGCCGGCGTTGTGATGGGGCCCACCTGCGTCGACGCGTTCATTGGATTGCCAAGCTTCGCTGTCTTCGCCAACGTTAGTAGCTTGTCGATGAACGCATCATGGATATCCTCCTGCAACAGCAGACGAGAGCCAGCAATGCAGGTTTGCCCGCTGGCCGCGAAGATGCCCGAGACAGCGCCGTTGACTGCATCGTCCATGTTTGCATCATTGAACACGATGTTGGGCGATTTCCCGCCCAGTTCCAGGCTCACGTGCTTGAACTGTGCTGCACATTGCTGGTTGATGGCGCGCCCGGTTGCATCGGAGCCCGTGAACGTTACCTTCTTAACAAGTGGATGCATGACGAGCGGTGACCCAACCTCGGCTCCGAAACCCGTCACCACATTAAACACGCCCGCTGGGAAGCCCGCTTCCTGGAAGAGCAGAGCCAGTTCCAAAGCGGAGACCGAAGTGAATTCGGACGGCTTTACGACTACCGTGCACCCCGAAGCCAGCGCCGGCGCGATTTTCCACGCCAACAGCATTAGCGGGGAGTTCCACGGTGTAATGGCGGCTACGACACCCACGGGTTCATTCCGCGTGTAGTTGAAGTATCCCTTCTTGTCTAGCGGAACTACCGTTCCCTCGATTTTGTCGGCAAGGCCGCCGAAATAGTAGAACCACTGCGGCAGATACTTCACCTGCGCGCTCATCTCAGCGAGCAACTTGCCGTTGTCCCGCACTTCAAACTCAGCCAGCTGTTCGGCATCCCTGGCGATAAGGTCTCCTAGCTTCCGCAGCAAAGCGCCACGCTGGGTGGCTGTCATTTCTGCCCACGGGCCAGCGCGGAACGCATTATCGGCTGCGTTGACCGCGCGGTCGACGTCCGCCTCCGTGCCGCGAGCGACTTGGGCCCAGGCTTTCCCGGTGAAGGGATTCTGGGTTTCGAACCAACGACCATCGCTCGCATTCACGAAGGTCCCGTCGATGAACATTTGATACTGCTTCATGGCGCAATGCTGTCCGGATGGGTTAGAAGACTAGAGCGGCGCAAATCCCAGGTGCTGACGGAAGCGGTTCTTGACGAATACGCCGTCGCGCGGGGGCAGAGCGCGCTGATGCTCTTCCGCGGCAATGTACACCTGAGCCACGGTCATGCCATCCGCATTCTTGATTGCCTGCGTCAGCTTATCCAGTTCCGCAATCTCGGAGACTTCGAGCGTCGAGCGAACACCGCATCCGGCTGCCACCTTTGCGAGGTTGGTGCCCAGGCTAGTATGGCTTTGCTGCATGCCGGTCTCACCGAAGTGACCGTTGTCAAGAATCACAACTGCCAGGTTCCTTGGGTTTTGAGCTGCGGCAGTGGCAAGACTGCCGATACCCATCAACTGCTCGCCATCGCCTGTAATGGCAATGACCTGCTTTTCGGGTTGTGCCAGGGCCAGCCCGAGCGCAACCGAGGTAGACCCGCCCATAGCGCCCCAAAGATAAAAATTGGAAGGACGGTCCCCGGCCGCAAAAACGTCGTACGAAGGGGAGCCAAGACCCGTCACGACGAGCGCATCAGGAAACTGCTTCAGCAGGGCGGCAACGAATTCGCGGCGGTTAATCGCCGACTTGGAGGTCGAGGTAGTCATGTTCAGCGCACCCACTTTTTGCGGCCGATGAGGCTTTGAGAGAGAAGAATGGCGACGCGTTGTCCTGCGTCGAATGCGGAGACCAGTCCCGCGTCGATGAGTTCTGCGGCATCTTCCGGCGAGTCCACGCGATACACCGTAATGCCCATCAGCTCAAGCGCCTTGGCGGTGGCCAAGCCCATTGGCGCCTGCCACGGATTGAACTCGGCGTACTCGCCGCGCATGGTGACGATGGTGAAGAACGGGAAGCGGCAGCTATCCAGCAGCGAGAACATATTCACGCAGTTGCCAACACCACTGCTCTGCATTAGCAGGACCGCACGCTCGCCACCCAGCCACGCGCCGCTGACAACACCGACACCTTCTTCTTCGGTGGTGAGAACAACGTCGCGGATTTCGGGGTCCTCTTTGGCCCGTTTGATGACATGGGAATGGCCGGCGTCCGGCACGTAAGCAACTTGGCGAACCCCGTTTTGCTTGAGGACTTGAAAGATATCTTCTTGCCAGGCAAGGGGCTCAGAATTTGGATTGGTCATGGGAGATTGTCTCGGTGGGGAATGACATCTGCTATCATAGAATTGACTGATAGGCTTTATGAAATACAATAAAGTGATTCCTCCAATCAGTAATTTGGATGACAGCAAAGTGCACTAGGGGACATATGGATATCAAGCAACTGCGTGCGCTGCTGGCCATCGCGGAAACCGGGAGCGCCACCAAGGCCGCCGAACTCCTTAGCATTGTTCAACCGGCTGTTTCCCGGCATGTAAGGCTGCTTGAGGAGGAATTCGGTGTAGAGCTTTTTGAGCGCGAGCGGCATGGAATGGTCCTCACGGAGGCTGGTAGAACATTGGTTGAGTACGGCCGACGCGCGTTGCGCGAACTGGACCGAGCCAAGGCTGAGATTCAGCCGGTGAAAGGGGCGATTTCAGGCACAGCCGTCATCGGTTTGCTGCCGAGTACGTGCGAGTTACTGGCAGCAGAACTTGTCGCAACTGTGAAAGGCAAGCATCCGCAACTCGTTGTTCGGCTCAATGTGGGCTACGCAGGCAACCTCCTTCAGTGGCTTGAGGCAGGCGACGTTGAGATAGCGCTCTTGTACGACATCAAAGCTTCCCCTGGCCTGCAAGTAGAGGCGCTGCTCGACGAACAGCTCTATCTAGTCGGCCTTCCTGGCACCGTGCCGCAAGGCGATGCGCACACCATCGAGAGCCTTCGAGACCTTCCGCTTGTGCTACCAAACGCGCCGCACGGTCTTCGCACAGTGGTCGAGCATGCGTGCGCTGTCGCAGGAATCAAACCCACTATCGCGGTCGAGACCAATTCCCTGGCTGTCCAAAAATCTCTGGTTGCAAAGGGCTTTGGGTACACAGTTCTACCCAGCTCGGCGGTATCCGAAGAACTGGAAAAAGGCATATTGGCGGCTGCACCAATTACCTCCCCCAACCTCTCCCGGCGAATCGTGCTGGCACATGCGGCTACGCGTCGAATGTCCCCAGCCGCGAGCTTTGTTTCGGCGGAACTGGTGACTCTGGCCAAACGGCTAGTGCTCGATGGAGCTTGGCCAGGCGCCGAGTGGGTAGGCCCGTAGCGGCATGCATTGACGACGGTTAGTCCGGCTGGATGTTTCCTGCCTTGATAACGTCTGCCCATCGTTGCGTCTCGGCTTGAACGAACTTGGCGGCTTTGTCGGGTGTGGAATCCAAGATGGGCTCAACTCCAATCTTGGCTAGCCGTTCGCGGACTTCCGGGTCTTTGACTGTCTGTAACAAGGCAGCGCTCAACTTCTGGACGACAGGGGCCGGCGTGCCTCGAGGCACCATCACCATGTTCCAGATGGATGTCTCGTAGTTAGGAAAACCAGCCTCCTTCATTGTCGGCACATTCGGCAGCACACTGGAGCGTGTGCCCGTCGTCACAGCAAGAGGCTTCAGACGGCCGGCCTTAATCATCGGTCCTGCGGTAGTAACCGCATCAGTGATGAACTGGAGGTCGCCGGAAATCACAGACTGAACGGCCTGGCTTGCGCCTCGAAATGGCGCGTGGACAATGTCTAGATGCTCCTGGTACTTGAGCAGCTCCACTGCCATGTGCAACGCACTACCCTTTCCTGCAGAACCGTAGCTGTACTTCCCAGGATTCTTTTTGATGTCGTCGACCAGTTCCCTGGCCGTGTTTGCCTTGACGGACGGATTCACGGCGAGAACCATTGGCACGGCTGCCACCACCGCAACTGGCACTACCGCGTTGGGCTCATACGGCAGAGTCTTGTACAAGGAAGCGTTGATGGCATGGGAACTGGTGCCAAAAAGTAGCGTGTAACCGTCGGCCTTGCTTTTGGCCACGGCGTCAGTGGCGATAGTGCCTCCTGCCCCCGCCTTGTTCTCCACGACGACAGATTGGCCCAGTATGGCACCTAGCTTGTTACCCACAATACGGGCCACTAGGTCCGTGCTTCCACCGGCGGCAAAACCTACAACCATGCGAATCGGATGGTCCGGGTATGCCGGCTGGGCTTGAGCGCCAAAGGTTACGAGCGCACCAATCCCCACTTGAACCAACAAGCGTTTCATGTCTCTTCCAGGTAATTATTTAGCCGGGTGGTGTGTGCATCGATACCCGTTGCATCGATGGTATCTAGTACGGAGGCGCATGGTGAAATAGAAAATAATGCTGCTGCCATCAACGGATGTTTTGACTGCGCCCGGAAATCAATCTGCCGTCTGCGTGAACGTCCCGAGAGTCCCCAGCGCTACCCACAGGACAGGCGAGACTAGAATCGGGTCCGCAAGTGGCCATGCCGCAGCCGCCCCCATGGATGTAGCAACGCACCACGTCGAAAGCGCTCGGAGATAAGCAACTGGAACAACCCGCGCATCTTTTGGCGCAGGCGGCGACACGCTGGGCCGACACAAGCCTGGTCGTCCCAGGATGTTCTGAATGAGCGCTTAGCGCGTGGCAAAAATGCGAAAACGCCGGCTTGCATTCGCAATGCCGGCGTTTCTGTCGTCACGGGTTTCACTATCTCCGACGCGCATGGCCGTGGTACTCGGCCATCCACGCAGGCGAGCGTCCTAGTCCGCCTCTACCTTCATCGTCTTCAACAACGGTTGCCATTTGTCGCTTTCCGCCTTAAGCCAAGTCTTCAGCCCCTCCGGAGTTTGCTTGTCTACCGGAACAATCTCGGCACCAAGCTCATCGAGTCGTTTGGATACCATCGGGTCCTGCAGCGCCTTCTGCAGAGCTTTGGTGAGACGTGCTGTCACCGCCGGCGGGGTACCCTTGGGAGCGTATAGCCCATGCCACACCTTCATCTCGAAACCCTTGAGACCACCCTCTTGCAGAGTCGGCGTATTGGGAAGCGCCTTGATTCGCTTCGGCGTGGTGACCCCATAAACTTTGAGTCGGTTCGCGTTGATGTGCGACAGCGTCGAGGTCGTCTGGTCACACAGCAGGTCAACCTGACCGCCCAGCAATGCAGTAAGTGCTGGCCCTGTACCCTGATAAGGAATCGAGTTCATCTTCGTATGCACGGCTTCCTCAAACAGGAGCCCACACAGTTGCGACACTGCGCCCAGACCGGCGTTGGCTAGAGAAACTTTGTCCTTGTTCTGGGCCACGTACTTGACTAAGTCAGCAGCCGTTGTGGGCGGAAGGTCCTTACGCCCGAGAAGCGTCATTGGCACATCGGCAACTTGCCCAATGTACGCAAAGTCCTTTAGCGGGTCGTACGAGAGTTTCTTATACAACGCCGGCGCGGTCGCCATCCCATTGTGGTGAATGAGGATGGTGTAGCCATCCGGCTGTGCTCGAGCGACATATGCAGCCGCCACCGTTCCTCCTGCGCCCAGGCGGTTCTCCACGATGACGCTTTGCCCTAGGTCCTTGGACATGGCCTGACCAAGTGCCCTGGAAACCACATCCGTCGGACCGCCGGCCGAGAACGGCACGACGAGGGTGATAGGTTTCGACGGAAACGCATTCTCGGCCATCACTCCCGAGGAAATCCCGAGCCCCACTGCCCCCATGACCAGCCACTTGGCGCCAAGGCAAAGGCTCATTACTCCGGTTCTGCAAATCATGTCTGTCTCCAATACCGTCTTGGCAGGCTGCAGGCCTGCCTATTTCCTCGGTAGTGGCGCAAGGTTGCCGGAGAACAGGCACGGGGAGAATCCGGATTTTCTGAATGGGCCATACGGCTCGGGCGAACGCCGGCCAGGGGCTACTTGACCAAAATTCACCTACTAGATGCGGCACCGATGCCGTCCCACAGTTCAGCTTGGGCCTGAATGCCGCGCGGAGACGACGCGCGAGCGGTACAACGCGCTCGGCGCGCGAAGAGACTTGCCCGCCGACCCGCGCTCAGCCCCTTAGGGACTCACTGTGTCGGTGTGGATTCGACAACCGGTTACGCGCCAGGGCGCTTTCCCGAGCAAGGCTTGCTGCCCCTCGCATATTTCGGCATGCGTGCCGGCGGCCGACAGTTTGTTTGCCTGCGTCCCTATTAGGCGGCCTTCGGGCCTTCGCGCCGCATTGCCTCTCTCTGTACATTCTGGGCCCCGAGACAGGCACCGCGCTTGACCTAGTAGAAACCCTCATACCAAACCCGGTCACGGAAGCATAATGTACGTACAGCCGTACAGTACGTACATTCGAACAGCCAAATGAAAACAGCCCGCTCGCCACATCCGCATGTCGGTTCTCCCAGTTCCCGGGGCGGAGCGGGCCGTATTGGCCGGACAACCGTACAGGCTTCGGAGATAATTCGCGTTAGTGAACTCAATGACTCCGGTACGGGGTCGCATCCGCCCGTAGCGGGCATGGGGAACAACGCAATGGCCTCGGAACACGGCAAGAATCTTCTTTTAAGTACCGGCGGGAGGCAGCCGCTGTACTCGACCCTGGCCAATCTCCTCACCACGGATATCCAGGAAGGCAAATACCAACCAGCCTCCATCCTGCCGTCTGAGAACGAGCTGGCGCAGCGGTATGGCGTCAGCCGCCAGACGGTGCGCCAAGCACTGCGGGCCGTGCGCGAACAGGGACTCATCTCTTCGCATCCCGGCATAGGCACCATCGTGCGCGAGCCGGTGCATCGAGACGACGTGTTCAGCGCCGTGAACTCGGTCAGCGACTTGCTCCAGTTCGTTGAGAACACCGAGATGCACCTGGTAAGCCATCGCGAGGTGGTGGTCGACGACGCGTTGGCAAATACGCTCAATGCCGCAAAAGGACTCCTCCTCTCGGAAGTCTCTTTCGTTCGCAAGCGCCCCGGCGCGGACTTGCCGATGAGCTATGTCCGTATCTACGTATCGCCGCGGTATGCCGAAGCACAGAAGCGGCACGCCGTCTCGAACGCGCCGATTTACAAGAGCATCGAAAAGATGTTTGGCGTGCGTGTGGCCGAAATTCAGCAGCACACCACTGCGACGCTGCTCGACGCAGAACTCGCCGACATCCTGCAAGCCCAACCTGGAAGCGCTGCGCTGCAGATGGTGCGTTTCTTCTACGATGCCAACCAGGGAATGATTCAGGCATCGATTAGCTACTACCCGCACGACCGGTACACACAGACCGTTCGTTATCGGGCCACGCCAACCGAAATCTGACTGCATCCGCCCTCGACCATGCGCCGCACAACCCATCTTCTCTCACTACGGCTGTCGCCGCCCGGCCTGAATGCCTCATGCCTAGTTGCCCGGACAGCCTGCGCGCATGGACAGCTCGGCGAAGAGATGACTCGCGAGAACCTGTACCGCACATCGCTTCAGTCGAGTCCTTCATAGCGCTTCGCGTTTCCCGTCAGGCTTCTTTGAATTAGGGCCGGCCTGACGGCACCCAACTACCACTCGAAAAATCAAGGAGACAAAGCATGAACGCCATGTTCCGCCTGGCGCTGGGAGCGCTCGCCTGTACGGTTACCGCGACTACGCCTGCATTCGCAGCAGACCCGGCAGCAAACTACCCCACCCGCCCCATCAAGATGATTGTGCCGTTCCCTGCGGGCGGCACGACCGACACGCTGATGCGTCTGATTTCGCCCACGCTCATCAAGGAGCTGGGGCAACCCGTCGTCATCGAGAACAAGTCCGGTGCCTCCGCGACGCTTGGTGCCGATGCCGCGGCGAAGTCACCGCCTGACGGTTACACGTTGCTGGCCGGCAGCGCTCACCACACCATTGCTCAGTCGGTGCTGAAACTTTCCTACAAATTCGATACCGACCTGGTGCCCATTGCCATGACTGCCATCGTGCCGAACGTCGTGGTCGTCAACAGCAACGTCAAGGCGAAGACCATCCAAGAACTCGTTGCGGACGCGAAGTCAAATCCGGACAAGTACAACTATGGCTCGGCCGGCCCCGGCAGCGCGCACCACCTGATTGGCGAAATGTTCAAGCTGCGCACCGGTGCTCCCATCACGCACATTCCGTATCGCGGCAGTGCGCCGGCTGTGTCCGACCTGCTAGGCGGCCAGGTGCTCATCATGTTCGATACGGTGACCTCGGCGCTGCCCCATATCAAGTCCGGCAAGACCCGCGCCCTCGCCGTGACCACCGCCACTCGCTCCAGCGCCCTGCCCGACGTACCCACGCTGGCCGAGGCCGGCGTGAAAGGCATCGACGTCGGCACGTGGTTCGGCGTCCTAGCGCCCGCGGGCACACCGCAGCCCATCATCAACAAGCTGAACGCCGCCATCGTCAAGGCCGTTAGCGACCCGACCATCAGCAAGCAACTGCTTGCACAAGGCATCGAACCGCACCCGAGCAGCCAGGCGGAGTTCAAGGCGCTCATCACCAAGGAAATTGCCGACTTCAAGAACCTGGTCGCGCAGACCAAGTTGGTCGTCAACTGAGCGGCCTCTCCTTCGGTACTGCTGAGGGTCTCCCTTTCACTTCGTATCAGTAAGCCAAAACAGCATGACAACACAGCAAGTCTTTTGCGCCATCGAGAACGGCGTTGCCACCATCACTCTGGACAATCCCCCGGTCAACGTTGTGACGCTGACCCTCTCCCGCCAACTGGGTGAGACCCTGGACGCACTGGCTGCGAATGACGATGTCCGCGCTGTCATTCTGCGAGGCGCAGGTACCAAAGCCTTCTGCGCCGGCTCGGACATCGGAGAGTTCGTCGAACTCGAGCTCATGTCCCCCGGCCAAGTGGTACCGAAGAAGCTTAAGCGCCAGAACGAGATTTTCTTCCAGCTTGAGAACTTTCCAAAGCCGACCGTGGCCGCAATCGAAGGACTTGCCTTTGGTGGCGGTCTGGAACTCGCCTTGTGCTGCGACCTGATTGTGGCATCCAAGACCAGCCGCGTGGCACTGCCGGAAATCAAGCTCGGCGTCTTCCCGAGCAGCGGTGGCACCGTTCGCGCGACGCGTCGCATCGGCTCGGCACGCGCGAAGGAAATGATGTTCCTGGGCGAGCCTCTGGATGCCACAACAGCACTGTCTTGGGGTCTTATTAACCGTGTTGCTCCTTCCGGCCAAGCTCACACAATGGCACAGGAGCTTTGCGCCACCCTGGTCCGTCGCCCACGCCAGGCGCTGGCGCTCTGCAAATCCATCATCAATCTGTCCTTCGACCTCCCCATGCGCGAAGCCATGGACGTCTCCTTTGCCGCCAGCGATAAGGCGTTCAGTTCGCCCGAGTGTGCAGAGGGTGTGCGTGCCTTCTTTGCGAAGGGAGCACCAAACTACGAAGGCATTTGAATCAACGCTTGCTGTGTCATCCCGTATTAGTTGGAGGAAGTACAAATGAAACCGCTGGAAGGTCTTCGCATTCTCTCGCTCGAGCAGTTCGCTGCCGGCCCTTATGGTTCGATGTTCCTGGCCGATATGGGTGCCGAGGTCATCAAGATTGAGAACAAGGCGATTGGCGGAGACCCCTCGCGCCACATTGGCCCATACCATCTTGGCGAGGCGGACAGCCTGTTCTTCCAGGGCTGGAACACCAACAAGCGCAGCGTCGTCCTCGACATGAAGGCCGAAGATGACCGCAAAGTCTTCGAGAAGCTCGTAGCGGGTGCCGATGCGGTGGTCAACAATCTGCGGGGCGACCAGCCTGAAAAGCTCTCCATCTACTACAAGAGCCTCAAGCATCTGAATCCCAAGCTTGTCTGCCTGCATATCTCGGCATATGGTCGCAACAACTCGCGGGAAGCCTGGCCGGGCTACGACTTCCTGATGCAGGCCGAATCTGGCCTGATGGACCTGACCGGCGACCCATCTGGCGCCCCGACGCGCTTCGGTGCATCGGTCATCGACTACATGACGGGCATCACCGGCATGGTGGGGCTGCTGGGCAAGCTGCGCAGTGCTGACAGGACGGGAATCGGCGGTGATGTGGATGTCAGTCTGTTTGATGTCGCCTTGCACCAGTTGGGCTACGCTGGTACGTGGTACCTCAACGAAGGCTTTGTGTCTGGCCGCGTACCCCGCGGGGCTCACCTCTCGGTCACGCCGGTTCAAACCTTCCAGGCGGCAGATGGCTGGATTTACGTCATGTGCATGACCGACCGGTTCTGGGACTCGCTGCTTGAAGTGCTCGGCAGCCCCACCCTGCGCGCAGACGAGCGCTTCCAGTCACAGGCCCTCCGGCTTACGAACCGGGACGCATTGACCGTGGCGCTCGACAACGAGTTCAAGAAGCAACCCGTCGAGCATTGGCTCAATGTCCTGCGCGGCGTCCTGCCGATTGCCCCGGTCTTGAACTTGAAGCAGGCACTGGACAATCCGTTCGTCGAGGAAGTTGGCATGGTTAGCCAGGTCCCGCATCCGCAGAAGGACGACCTGAAGTTGCTGGCAAACCCGCTGAAGTTCGATGGTGAGCGTTTGAGTCAAAGCCCGTGCAATCCACTCGGCGCAGACCAGTCCATGGCACTGGCTCCGACCAAACAAGCCGCCTGACTGGCAGGAACCATGGGCATCACGCACCTGGGCAATAGGCTCAGGTGCATCGTATCTCCTGGCCAACGTGCAACACACATGGCTGCGCCAGCACCAGAAATACCGCCGCCGGCGTCCGCCGAAGACGGCACGGAGGCTTTCATGCTAAACCCCACGTCCGAGAACTCAGCACGGCTACGATGGCTCATCGTCATGCCGGCGGTGTTCCTGATGTACATGATTTCGTTCTTTGACCGAGTCAACATCGGGATGGCGCTGCCCCACATTACGAAGGAGCTGGCGCTCAATGAAATCCAAGCCGGATGGCTTGGCGGCTCGTTTGCATGGGGATATCTCGCTACGCAGCTGCTCGCCGGCTACCTGGCCCTCAAGTTCGGCTCGCGCAAGCTCATCGGCGTCTGTCTTGTGCTGTTCGGGGGCATCTCGATACTTACGGGATTCGCCAGAAGCTTCGAAGAACTACTCGCAATCCGATTCGCGCTTGGACTGGCGGAAGGGCCCATATATGCGGCATCCTCGATGCTGCTCACACAATGGTTCGTCAAGTCGGAACGCGGACGCGCCTTCGGCATCTGGAACCTAAGCGTTGCAGCCGGCGGCTTCCTTGCCGGCCCTATCTCCGCGGCCGTGCTAGCGCATCATGACTGGCGCATGATGATGGTCATCGAGGGCCTGCCGGCATGGATTTTCTGCCTTGTATGGTTCTACTCGATTCCGAAGAGCCTGCAATCCGCGAAGTGGCTCGCGGAGGGAGACCGCCTGAGCATCGAGAGGGAGCTCGCGGCAGAGCAAGCTTCCCACAAGGACAATAACACTTCGTCGTGGATTGTCGTATTCAAGGAGCCGTCCGTCTGGCTGCTGACGATTGGCTTCGCATGCAGCCAAATCATCCTCTATGGCCTGACGCTCTGGCTACCCACCATCTTCAAGTCGTTCAGTGGCGTCAGCGAGATGATGGTCGGCGTCCTCTCCGGCGCGCCGTTCATTATGTCGATGGTCGGGGTCTACTACATTACCAGCCGCTCCGACAAGCACAACCAGGAACGCCGCTGGCATGCGGCCATCCCGATGGTCATCTCTGGTCTGACATTGGTTGTCCTCGCTGAGATGCCTACTCATGCCCTGTACATCCAAATCGCCCTCATTTTGTGTGTGGGCTTCATGCTCAAGATGCCTACCCCACTTGTCTCTTCCTACTTGACAGAGATTCTCCCTCTCCAGAAGGCGATTCCTGCCGTGGGCGTGGTCGTCGGCGGCGGGAGCTTTCTGGGCCAGTTTCTGGGCCCCCTCATTGTGGGCTACGCCAAAGCACATTCCACTGGTTTTTCACTTTCGTTCGTGATTTTGGGATGTGCGGGGATTTTGGGTGGAGTCCTAATCATTGCCGCAAAATCCAGGACGACCACTTCCACAGTGAATGGCGCCGCCCAGGCAACAGAAGCTTGATTTGCACGGTCACGGAGGCTGAACGACGCAGTAGTCGCGTAGCCCCACGATGGGTGCCCAGTGGTGACGCGAAACCGGGCGCCCCATCCGCACCAGCTTGAATGAAGGCACACCTGGCGCTCGTGAGGTCCAGTCTGCCAAGCCACCCTCACGGGTGCTTGTCGGGCTCGCATGCGATGGGCAACGGCGTCTGGAAGAATGAAGGCGTCGACGCTGTTCCCAAGGAAGCGCCATGCGAGCGGCGACGTCTCATCACAGACAAGCCCGGCCATGACGGAATCGACAGACCCCGTTGCAGTGGTCGCCCCGTCCCTGCAGAGCACTTTGGTACAGGCAATCGGCCTGCACTGGCTCAACGACAATCAACGTTGAACACCGATTCGTACAAAGCAACATCAACGACCTGGCCTTCACCGCCGTTGCGCTCACGATGAGAAAGTGCCAAAAGCACTCCAATCACCCCATGTAGCGCGGACAGGGAGTCGCCAATGGATACGCCAACTCTTACAGGAGTGCGCCCTGGTTCGCCACTCAAATGACGCAACCCTCCCATCGCTTCGCCTATGACGCCAAAGCCCGGCCGGTCACGATACGGCCCGGTCTGCCCGTATCCGGAAACCCGAAGCATAATTAGCTTCGGGTTGACGGACTTCAACTCGTCCCATCCCAAGCCCCATCCCTCCAGCGTTCCTGGCCGAAAATTTTCAATTAGAACGTCGGCGGATGCAACGAGTCGTCGAACAACATCCTGGCCTTCCGGGGAACGCAAGTCTAGGGTGACAGACTGCTTGTTACGCGACTGTGCTGCCCACCAGACGGAAGTGTCATCATGCAGCATGCGCCACTTGCGGAGTGGGTCACCGTTCTGGGGGGATTCAATCTTGATAACTTCTGCTCCGAATTCTCCGAGCATCTTCGCCGCGAAGGGACCTGCGATTAGTTGTCCGAGTTCGACGACGCGGATTCCTTTCAGAGCCTGTTCCATTGCCTCACTACATTTGTCCTTGGATGAACAGAATGATGTGACATCCAGGCGCTCATAGCTTTGCGGTATTGTCACGCACCCTTTCCAAGCTAGAAAGGGTCGTAATCAGTTGCCGCAGTTGGAGCCCTGTGGCTTCAGGCCGCATAAGTGCTCGACGAGCTTCGTTGCCTCCGGTTGCAATGCATTGGGGTCCCTAACCCCCAACCACAACGAGCGGGCGGCCCACGGGTCCGATAGCCGGACAGCTCTTAACCCCGCGACCAGGATTTCCTGCCGTACTGCTCCCTCCGGCAGAATGCCAATGCCAAGTCCTGCTTCAATCATGCGGCAGATGCCATCGAAGCTCGTCACCTGAATCCGCAGCTTCAACACGCGCTCGAGCGCGGCCGCCGCCTCGCTCATGCGGTCCAGCAACGAGCTGCCCTGATTCAGGCCCACGAAATCATATTCGAGGGTGTGTGCAAACTGCACTTCCGTACGGTGAGCGAGAGGGTGCTCTGCCGGCACCAGCACCACGAGAGCGTCATCCCGATAGCGATACTTTTGCAGCCCTGGAGCGTGCACATTGTCAGCAAACACGCCTACGTCGGCCACACCATTCATCACCGCTTCCACAACCTCGTGACTCAGACGCTCCTCCAGGCTGATTCTGATGAGTGGCTCTTTGCTCAGGAATGCGGCGAGGTCCTTCGGCAGGAACTGCACGACTGCTGAGGTATTGGCCCATACCCGCACATGACCACGAACTCCAACCGAAAAATCGCCCATGGCACTGGCCATGCGGTTCACGGTCTCCAGCACGCTCTTTGCGTGCCTCACCAATTCGTGGCCCGCAGCGGTCAGCATGAGGCCGCGAGGCAGGCGGAGAAACAATGGGCAGTCGACCGTGCGCTCCAAATCGGCAATCCGCTTGCTCACCGCAGACATCGTCATATGCGCCTTTTCAGACGCACGTGTGACGCTGCCGTTCTCAGCGACGAGCAGGAAGATTCGGAGCGACTGAAGGTCGAAATGTGTTGGCTTGAGCACTGCGCCAGGCTCCGTACTAGTGGGGATGGTATGTTACTCCTCATATGGTCGCCTTTCCAATTGGGAAAGGGTCCTTGAGAGATGACTGATTTTCCAATGTGGGCGCACGTCAAAGAATAGTGCACTCACGAGCGGAATTACCCGCCGGGCAAAGTAGTAGGAGACACACATGCCCACAGTGCACTCGGCCATCCCTGCAGCCGCGCCAGTCGCGCGTTCCCACAAGGAGTGGTACCGCCATCTATACGTTCAGGTATTCATCGCCGTAGTAATCGGCATCCTCTTAGGGCACTTCTACCCAAATGCTGCCCAAGCAATGAAGCCTCTGGGCGACAACTTCCTGAAGTTGGTGAAGTTGATGGTTGCCCCGCTAATCTTCTGTACCGTCGTGCATGGCATCGCCAGTATGCGAGACATCAAAGCGGTCGGTCGCCTTGGTGGTAAGGCACTCATCTACTTTGAGGTAATGACGACGTTGGCCCTTGCCATCGGTCTACTCGTTGTCAACATAATGAAGCCAGGGGTCGGCATGCACGTTGACCCGACCAGCCTCGATGCGTCGTCCATTGCTGCCTACACGAAGGCTGCACACGAGCAGACAGTTGTCGGCTACATATCCCACATCATTCCCCACACGGTGATTGGCGCGTTTGCAGAAGGGGACCTCCTTCAGGTTCTCTTCATCTCCATCATCTTCGCGTTCGCGCTGCAGATGCTGGGGGAAAAAGGGAAGCCGATGCTGGACGTTATCGATTCAGCAGCGAACACTTTCTTCAATATGGTACGTATCGTCATGTACGTATCGCCTCTCGGCGCGTTCGGCGCCATTGCATTCACGATTGGGAAGTACGGCATCGGGTCATTGGCATCGTATGGTCAATTGCTTGCGACGTATTACCTCACCGCGGTGCTGTTCGTTGTGATTGTGCTTGGCGCGGTTTGTCGCTTAGCCGGGTTCAGTCTCTTTAGCTTCCTGAGATACATCCGCGAAGAACTCCTGATTGTCCTCGGCACGTCATCGTCCGAGTCGGCGCTTCCTCGACTGATGGCAAAGCTTGAGCGGCTTGGTTGCGACAAGTCGGCTGTCGGCCTGGTTGTCCCATCTAGATACTCGTTCAACCTCGACGGGAGCTGCATCAACATGACGGTCCTCGCCATCTTCATTGCGCAGGCCACCGACACCTACCTCTCCCTGGGGCAACAGATTACGCTGCTGGCTATTCTGCTCCTGACATCGAAGGGCGCGGCAAGCGTGAGCGGTGGCGCCTTCATCGTCCTCGCCGCGACCCTCGGGACGATTCCCGGCTTCCCGGTCGCAGGTCTAGTACTCGTTCTCGGCGTGTACCGGTTCATCTCGGAAGGCGGCGCCATCGTAAACGTCATTGGAAACGGCATCGCCACCATCGTGGTTGCCAAATGGGAAAAGGTCCTCGACGAGGAAACGCTCCAACGCGAGCTTAAGCAGGGCCCCGATTTCAGTTAAGTAGTAATGGTTCCGAGCCGGGGCATCTGACTGCCAGCTCGTGAGCCAAGTCAATGAGGAAAGCATCATGGACGCCAAGAAGATATTCATCCAGGAAGTCGCGACGCGCGACGGATTCCAGAACGAGGCAAAATTCGTAGCGACGGAGGACAAAGTAAGCCTCATCAACGCTCTCAGCGCGTGTGGCTATGCGAAGGTCGAAGTGACCTCATTCACCTCGCCAAAGGCAATCCCTGCCCTACGCGATGCCGAGGCCGTGATGCATCTCATCACCCGTCAGGACGGCGTGGTGTACACGGTTCTGGTTCCGAACGTCCGTGGAGCGGAACGAGCCCTTTCCTGCAACGTCGACGAAGTCAATCTTGTTATGTCCGTCAGTGAAAGCCACAATCGAACAAACCTTCGTATGTCCCGGGAGCAATCCTTCGCCCAGCTGTCGGACGTCATCAAAGTGGTCCGCAGCACCCCAACCGCCATCAACGTATCCCTTTCGACAGCAATGGGTTGCCCGATGGAAGGGGACGTACCTGTCGAAACCGTACTCGGCTGGATGCAACGGTTCGCGGACTTGGGCGTTCATGGGGTGACCTTGTGCGACACCACCGGAATGGCGTACCCATCCCAGGTCAAGGCTCTGTGCGAGGCTGCTAAGTACCGATGCCCGTTTCTCGAACTGACGCTCCACTTCCACAACACTCGCGGCCTGGCCCTGGCTAATACCCTTGCAGCTCTGGAAGCTGGCATCGACCGATTCGATGCGTCCCTGGGCGGACTCGGTGGGTGCCCCTACGCACCTGGGGCCACGGGAAACGTCTGCACAGAAGAACTCGTGCACATGCTAGAGTTGGACGGATACGATACCGGCGTCGACCTAGCCGCCATCCTCTCCGCCTCAGCCCGATTACCTTCCCTCATTGGCCACGATGTTCCGAGTCAGTTGCTTAAGGCTGGTCGACGTTCGGACCTTCACCCGATGCCGGCAACCGATAGCCTACCGGAGCAGAAAGCATTCGCGACATGCGCTAACTAAGTGCCGCTGCTCAGAATTACTGTCGGCCAACGCACACTACGTGCGTTGGCAGATTTCGTTGACGGCAGGCAGTCATCTCGATTCAACGAGTAAGAAGTACCAGTTTACGTTAAGCGCTCAGCGTTGAACTGTTGAGCCACCTCGATACTTGACACCCCGGCCGAATGTCTCAGCAGCCAACCATCGAGAGGGGACCTCGCCCCACTGCTAACGCAGGACACTTCTCGCGCAACCCTGAATGCTTGCGCAGAGGATGGCCGCCCAAGGTTTAGGCTCGCTCACGAAACGTCCCCTCCGCAATCGTGTCCATCACGGAACGAGTGACCGCAACGACCAACGGGACGCGCGGCTCGCCCGCTCCCGTTCCGGTATCCCTAAGCAGGAGGGGATGCCAAGCAAAAAGAGCCAGTGCACATGACGGGCAACTGGCTCTGAAACCACAAAATCAGTGGTCGGCACCTACAAGCCTTTGCTCCAACGCCGAGCGGATGTAACGAGCCGCGTCAGCTGAAGCGACGCATCCTCAAGCAGGCGCCCAGCGTTCTCCATCGCATAGCTCAACGATACCGGGCCCTGCTGGATTGAAATACACCCGTCAAAAGCCTCCGTCAGTGCAGCGCTACTATCTACCGCCCCGGAAACTAGGGAAACTGGAACGCCAGCATGCCGTGCCAAGTCGGCAATAGTCGCTGGCCCCTTGCCCATCATTGTCTGAGCATCTGAACGCCCTTCTCCCGTAATCACCCAGTCGAACTCACTCAACCCCTCCTGCAATCCGGCTGCACTCAATACAAAGGACGCACCCGATACCAATTCAGCTCCCAATAGGCGAAGCGCATAGCCAATTCCGCCGGCAGCTCCACTGCCCTCTTCGTTTGCAAAGTCCTGACCCGCAGCCGACGTGCATCGCTGTGCAAATCGCTCCAGCGTCGCATCGACCGCAGCCAGGGCTTCCACGCCCTTTTGCGGCCCAAACACATAGGTTGCTCCCGTTGGGCCGCAAAGAGGAGCATTAACATCTGAAAGACCGATGAGTCGAGCGCCCGCAAGAGCAGGTGGCTGCTCGTAGCGGACATCACGGATAGACTCAAGATTCTCTAGGCACGGCGACAGCGTATTGCCGTTTGCATCGGAAAAGCAGAACCCGAGCTCCGCGAGCAGACCCGCCCCAGCCTCATTGGTGGAAGAGCCGCCAAGCCCTATTGCAATGGTGCTAACCCCCCGCGCTGCAATCAATCGCAAGGCTTGCCCGACACCCCGCGTTGTCCGCCTGGCTGGCTTGGCTATGGCATCAGGAAGGCCGACCACTGCTGCCACGTCAAGGATGGCGATGCTCCCATACTCATTGCTGTGACCAAGAAAATAGCGTACAGGCTTCTCCGCATCATTGGCATCGCTAACACATACCTCCTCCCACATGCCAGGCAGGGTTGCCGCCAGAACCTCCGCCGTTCCCTCGCCGCCGTCGGCTATCGGCGCCAGCACGACTTCAGCCTCCGGAACGGCCCTCAGAATCCCCGTACGAATCCGTTCGGCTACATCCGAGGCACCCAGGCTACCCTTGAACGAATCGGGGGCAACCAGGACGCGAAATGCTGCCTTGTTCATGCGGGAACTCCCTCACGAGCAGCCGATTCTGGGGAGGCCGTCCCTGCATTAAGCGCCGAATTCTGGGCCATTGCGATGCGGGCGACATGCACCAAGTTTGTCGAACCGTGCTTGCCGAACGGCATGCCCGCAACAATGACTATTTCTTCACCATCAACGGCGAAGCCTTCAGTCAATGCTGCGTTGCTGGCCACAGCAACCATCTCATCGACATCCTTTACGTCAGGTACCACCGAAGCATGGACGCCCCAGGTGAGGCACATCCGACGTGCGACCTCGAGGGACGGTGTTACACCGACAATCGGAGTTTGCGGCCGCACACGGGCAGCTCGCAACGTCGTGGCACCGGAAGATGTGTAGGCAATCGTGGTCTTTGCGCCGACCGTCCGAGTAATGTCACGAAGAGCACCGCATACGGCATCCTGTCGATTGGACAGCGCAGCGACCTGCTGAGCATCAATCAGGTTGCGATAAAGCGGGTCGGCTTCGACCTCTCGGATAATTCGGTCCATCATCTGGACTGCTTCCCGGGGGTACCGACCAGACGCAGACTCTGCCGAGAGCATCACGGCATCCACGCCGTCGTAAATCGCGCTTGCGACATCAGAAGCTTCCGCTCGCGTGGGCACAGGCGCCGAAATCATGGATTCCAGCATCTGCGTCGCGACAATCACGGGGCGCCCCAACTGCCGGCATACTCGTGAGATTCGCTTCTGTACAGCGGGTACACGTTCGGGCGGCAGCTCAACGCCAAGGTCGCCACGAGCTACCATCACTGCGTCGGCATGCAGTGCAATTTTTTCGAGATGCTCGATTGCCGCCGGCTTCTCCAGCTTCGCAACGACTGTTGCCCTGCCCGCGATTCGTTCCTTTGCCGCCGTAACATCCTCCGCAGTCTGCACGAAGCTGAGCGCAACCCAGTCGGCACCGAGTGCCAGTGCAAATTCCACGTCGGCAATATCCTTATCCGTCAAAGCCGGGATGGGGATGACGGCATCGGGGACATTCACACCCTTGCGCGAAGAGAGGACGCCGCCGGTGATGACCGTGGTCACCAATTTCTCCGATTCAACGGTCTCCACGCGGAGCTGCAGCTTTCCGTCGTCAATCAACAGCGTCTTTCCGGGCTCTGCGCAGTCGAACAGCTCCTGGTGAGGCAAACACACGCGCGTGGCATCACCAGGCTCCAGCGAGCGGTCGAGGACAAATTCCGCACCTTCGACCAGGGTGCTTGGTTCGCGCATCATCCCGATTCGCAGCTTGGGCCCCTGCAAGTCGGCCAGTACCGCGATTGGCCGCCCAGTTTCCTTCTCAACCTGACGTACAAAACCGTAGTTCTGCTGATGAGTCTCATGAGACCCATGACTGAAGTTGAATCGAAAGACATCTGCTCCGGCGACGAACAGCGCACGGATAGCCTCGAGGGATGACGTCGCCGGCCCCAGCGTCGCGACAATCTTTGCTTTGCGGTAGCGTCTCATGGGCTTTGCCTCCTGTGGCAGCTTGTGGGTCAAACCACTACGTTGCAAGGGCTTCCCTGAACGAACGCGGCAATATTGTCGAAGAGCTGGTCGGTCAATCCTTGCACCGCCTCGTCGCTGGCCCACGCGACGTGTGGGGTGAGGATAAAGTTGGGCTCGTCCTTCAACTGTTGGAAGGGGTGGTCTTCGCTCGGGGGCTCCTGGGTGGCGACATCGAAACCCGCACCAGCAACCTTCCCGCTCTTCACGGCGTCTACAAGCGCGGACTCGTTCACCAAGCCACCGCGTGCCGTATTGATGAGCAGCGGACGCTTCTCCATCATGTCAAATTCCGCGGCATCGATGAGATTGCGGGTCTGAGGAGTCAGAGGGCAGTGCAAAGTGATGATGTCGCTTCGGCGGAGGACTTCTTCAAACGGTGTGTACAGTGGCCCCATATCACTGCGGCCTTTGTACGTGGAGATAAGCGGTTGCATGCCCAGCGCTCGTGCAAGTGCAGCAACCGATTGTCCGAGAACGCCATCGCCGATGATGCCCAGTACCGAACCATGCAGGTCTTTGATGGGGTAGTCGAAGAAGCAGAAGGTCCCGGCTTCCTGCCAGCGTCCATTCCGCACGGCATCGTGGTACGCCGTCAGGCTGCGACGCAGCAAAAAAATCAGGGCAAATGTGTGTTCCGGCACCGTATTGACGGCATAGTTCCGGATGTTGGAGACGACAATACCTCGCGCCGCGCACGCCTTGAGGTCGACGATATCGGTGCCGGTCGCTGCTACGGCGATGAGCTTGAGCTTGGTCGCCTGCTCCAGTTGCTGACCGCTGAGCTTCACCTTGTTGGTAATCACCACATCAGCGTCAGCGATACGGCCCGCCACATCCTCGTCGGCCGTCTCATTGTGGAGAACAAGCTCGTGAGAAAACGGGAGTGTCTTGAGCGTCGTCTGAGGGGAGATGGTCGAACGGTCCAGGAATACAATCTTCATCGGAATAGTGCCGGGGTACGGTCTGAGGTGGATTTCGCGCGAGCGTGTTGCGACTCGCCAACCTGAATGAACTGCGGGCGGCATCGCCGCCCGGGTCGCTTCATTTACATGATGAGGGGAAGGCCGAGATAGGAGAACCGCGGTTTTGTTGACCTTCCTTTCCCAAATGGAAAGGGTTATGCGGCCATACCTTCCTTAGCTTCGGTGACTTCCGCTCAGTCGACCGTGGCGCCAGATGCATTGACAATCTTGGCCCACTTGTCCATGTCCGTCTTCAGCATCGCGGAGAGTTGCTGCGGTGTGGCCCTCGGCAAGTCGGCGCCCTGAGCCTTCAGCTTTTCCTGGACCGATTTGTCGTCAAGAACCTTGTCCACCGCATTCGTCAACTTTGCAACGACGTCTTTGGGCGTGCCGTGTACCGCATAGAGAGCGACCCAAAGGTCTCCGTTATAGTTCGGGACAGTCTCGGCAATAGCGGGGATATCTGGTGCAGCGCTGGAACGCTTGGCTGAGCTGACGCCAAGAGCCTTCAACTTGCCCGCCTTGATATGGGAGATGACCGAAGGAAGGCTAGCATAGGCTAGCGGAATCTGATTGCCCAACAGGTCATTGAGCGCCGGGCCCACGCCCTTATACGGCACATGCTCGAGGGAAATGCCGGCCATGTTGTTCAGCATTTCGCCCAAGAGATGATTGAGGGAGCCATTGCCGGCGGAGCCGAACCGGTACTCGTTCGGTTTCTTCTTCGCCAACGCGATGAGTTCCTTCATGTTGTTTGCGGGAAACGCCGGGTTGGCCACCAGAACGTTCGGCACGCTGGCCACGAGCGCGACGGGCTCAAAGTCCTTCACTGGGTCGAACGGAATCTTCTTGTACAGCGCAGGGTTGATTGCCTGGGTACTACTGATGGTCAGCAGAACCGTGTAGCCGTCCGGATTGCTCCGGGCAGCGTACTGGCTTCCGATGTTTCCGCCGGCGCCAGGTTTGTTGTCAACGATGAACTGCTGACCTGTGGACTGGGAAAGTGCGGCGCCGATAATTCGGCCGACGATATCGTTCGTACCGCCGGGCGCCTGCGGTACCACAATGGTTACTGGCTTCGAAGGGTAGTTGTCCGTGGCGGCGTTCGCGAGCGATGCGCCGAAGAGAACGCAGGCAAGCGCCATGCGAACCGGTCGATTCATTTTTGTCTCCTGGGGTATTGCCGGCCCTCTAACGTGGCCGGCATTTCAGTAAATGGGCCCCGCCTATGCGATAGCGCGGTCGCGGACTTCTACCACCTTCTTTGCCATCCGGATGTTCGCGTAGTCCACCAGCTTGCCATCGAGCTGAACGGCACCGCGCCCTTCCAGTTCCGCCTCCGCAAGAGCGGCAACAATCCGCTGCGCGGCAACGTACTCCTCCTCCGAGGGGGTGAAAGCGCGATTGGTGAAAGCCAACTGCAAAGGATGGATGACCTGCTTGCCGTCATATCCCATGGCTGCTGCCTTCAACGCACTGGATTCACTAAGCGTTGCGTCGCGGAAGGCACCACAGGGCCCGTCAATGGCTCGCAACCCGAAGGCGCGTGCGGCAACCAGGATGCGCATCATCGGGTAGGCCCACATGTCGAGGGCAGTGTCCGCGTAGCCGGATTCCGCGCGGGAGGTCATCAGGTACTGCGGATGCGACAGACCGATTTCCACCCCTTTGGCCCCAATCGAGGCGCCAAAATCGCCTACCCCGAAATGCAGCGCCTCGAGGCTTCCTCCGGCGGCAGCGATTTGCTCGCAAAACACCAAGCCCTTGGCCGTCTCAATCATCGCCTCAATGGCGACACTCGTACCGTCCACCTGGTGCTGAATGGCGACGACTTCCTGGGCCGACTCCACCTTGGGCAGCAGCACGCCATTCAGCCTAGTTGCGAACCTCACCAGCGTGTCGATTTCATTCCGCTGGCGGGGCCCAGTGCCGTTCACCCGGACTACGACGACCTTGTCGCCCCAATCAAGTTCGTTGATAGCACGTACCGCAGCTCCGAGGGCCGCGGCCTTCATCGTCTCAGGCACGGCGTCTTCCAAGTCCAGAAATACGGCGTCAGCGTCGGAGCGCGCGGCAGACGTCACCAGCTTTTCCTGGTGGGCTGGCACGGCAAGATAAGTTCGTGTAATCCTCATTTGACACTCCCTGCGGCAGACGCCAAAGCCAGAGCCGCCCCATCCAATCCGAGTTCGGCAAGGACCTGGTTTGTGTGCTCGCCGACCGCTGGCACAGCACCGAGGACCGGCTCGATTCCGTCAATGATGAGAGGCGGCTTGAACACCTGAAGCCGTCCAACCGGGCTATCGACAGTTCGGATTCGGTCACGTTCGTGCAATTGCGGATGCTGCAGGAACTCCGCGACATCATTCAGGCGGGCATTCGCAATGGATGCCATCTCGAGCTTCACGGCGACCTCATCGCTCGACCACTTCGCAAACCGTTCCGTAATCACCGCCTCCAACTCGGCATGATTCGCCAGTCGATGCGGGTTCGTACTGAAGCGCGGGTCAACTGCGATAGAAGCGTCCTCCAGCACCCGAGTGCAGAACGCTTGCCATTCACGTTCGTTTTGGATGCCAAAGAACACTGCCTTGCCGTCTCCGGCCTTGAAGGGACCATATGGAGCGATAGTGGCATGCCGCGCACCAGCACGAGTAAGGGGCGTTCCGCTGTCGCGCGTGTAGTAGGCGGGATAGCTCATCCACTCGGTCATGCTGTCGAACAGTGAGACCTCAAACGCCGTACCCTGGCCTGTACGCTCACGACGGTACAGAGCCATCAGGATGCCATTCAGCGCGTACATGCCTGTGGCGATATCAACAATTGACAGACCGCACTTTGCCTGCGCGTCCGGGGTGCCATTGATGGAGAGGAAACCGGTCTCGCACTGAACCAACAGGTCGTACGCCTTCTTCGAGCGGTACGGGCCAGTCGAACCATATCCGGAGATATCACAAGCAATCAGGGACGGATGGCGGGCGACCAGGCTTTTGGCATCCAGGCCGAGTTTCTTGGCAGCCCCGGGGGCGAGGTTCTGCAGGAATACGTCCGCATTCTCAAGAAGCGCATCAAGCGCACGACGACCTTCCTCGGTCTTGAAGTCGAGCGCGACGCTTTCCTTTGTGCGATTCGTCCAGACAAACTGGCTGGACATGCCCTGCATGACCTTGTCATAGCCGCGAGCGAAGTCGCCTACTTCGGGACGCTCGACTTTGATAACACGAGCACCCCAATCCGCCAAGTGACGCGTTGCCATGGGAGCCGCGATTGCCTGCTCGAGCGATACTACTGTGATTCCATCCAACGGAAGAGTCATGGGGCACCAGCCATCTTGTTGCTTGAGTGGCTAGTGTCGAAAAAACTCGGAGAACCGTAAATAATTGGATTTCGATGGCGGCCGTTCCAGATTTTGATGGCTAGCCCGGCGTGGACTTCTCGGCTGACAGATGCTCAACGAATTGCTGCGCCGCTCGCGGAAGTGCTGCGTAATCGCGATAACCGATTCTCATTTCCAGCCCGGCCCAGTCATCCAGCAGGGGAACTATACAAAGCTCGCCCCTATTGTGCTTTGCAGCAACCGTGACGTCGGTCATGATGCCGATGCCGACCCCCGCCGACACCATGGTTCTCATGGCGTCAAAGCTTGTCACTTGGAGTCGAGTTCGAATTGTTCGCTGGAGTGCTTCAGCCGCCTGAAGGGATAGTCTGTGAATCATGCTGCCCTCATGGAAGGCAACATGAGCGAAGTCCAGGGTCTCCGCGAACTGCACGCTTGGCTTGTCGGCAAGGGCATGCCCCTTCGGAACGACAGCCACAAGGCGAGCCGAGCGATACGCTGCTGTCTCGAGTCCGGCATGAGGTGTCTCAGCCCAGAAGAGGCCGACATCGGCCAAGCCGTCCTTCAGCGACCGCACGATGTACGGACTGCTCCACTCCTCCAGACGTACCTCAACCTGGGGATAGCGATTGAGGAAAGCGGGAAGGTCCTGGTCCAAGAAGCCGACTATCGACGTACTATTCGCGTAAACCCGAACATCCCCTTTCGTACCCTCGCTGTATTGGCTCATGTCGGCACGCAGGCGCTGAAGCAAGTCGACGATGCCCTTCGCATACTCGACGAGCTCAAGGCCTGCCGCTGTCGGGCGAACGCCGCCGCTGTGCCGGTCGAGGAGCCGCGCTGACAGCGCGTCTTCGAGGTCGCTAATCCGCTTGCTGACAGCCGAAGCGGCCATGAAATGCCGCTCTGCGGCGCGCGCCAGACTTTGCTCCTCAACAACCGTGAGAAAGATGGTCAGGGTGATGGGGTCTATCCGCACAGTCTTGTAGCCAATGGGGAGATACGAATCGATAGAAGCAAGCATAACCGAATCGGAAACCTAGCCCGACCAACCTTACTGAAGAGCGAAGTCTTGTTCCGATTGACGCGGCATGCTGCACGCGTGTGCAGCCACCCCTCTTCTTTCTTGGGGGTAATGTCGTCGTAGGATGGTGAAAGGAAAGGCGTGTGGCGAAAATTGACCGTTCGTCAACACGCCTTTCCGAAAAAGAAATCCGGACGCGTAGAGTCCTGTCTCCGCCGTCCGCGCTGGTCTAGTGCTGGCGCACTCCAGTCTGCAAAAAAGTTTCTTTGAACCCGACGCAGGCTATCAGGTGACTATTGACCTCGGCCGCTAGCGTAATAGTCGCGCACAAGGTCCAACCTCCCACTCTTGAATCCGCTTTCGGCATGTACCGAGTCCGCGAAGTCCAAATACGCCTCATGTGGGAGCTTAAAGGGTGGCCATGCCACGTGCTCGGGACTTCCGGGTACCCCGGTCTTTGCAAAGCTCACCCATGCATCCGCCATTGCAACTGCGACCTTCGAGTCGGTGTTGGTGAATGGAGGCTTCTTTCCGCGATGCGACGCGGAGAGATTGTCGAAAGCGTACTGAAGCTCATCACCATGCACCGGCGCTGCCTTGCTGTCGTTCCTGTGCCGTGAGAACAAGTATCGGTAAGCGGGAAGTCCTGCTTTCGCATACGCGCGAAGGAGTTCGCGCGTGCCGAAGTTGAACTGCGTATCGCTGTACATATCGGCGGTGGCTTTGTAAATTTGACCTTCAGACTCCACGCCATACTCAGCCCTGGCTCGCGACTCAAATCCACGGAAATTCTGGTCCAAAAACGAAAAGTAGCGTTCGACGGTCGGCTGCAAGAAGCTCTTCGCTGCTTTGCCGCCCTCGTCCGCGTTACTACCAACCAAAATCGGGATGTTGGGCAACGCTCCAGAGCCGATTGCCTGATAGTCAGGCCGGGCAACGATATCCCCGTCCTGTACGAGGCTAATCATCGCAGGCGCTGTCATCCTGCCATCGGACTTCGGCCCCTTCTTCTGCAGCTCGACTAGGTCTTTGCCAGAGAGTTTGCGCAGCGATTTGAGGTCACCATATCTCGCACCGAATTCCTGTGCCTCTGCCTGCGTAGCCTGCGGCCGCATCACGCCAACGCTTTGCATGATGGCCTGCTGGAAGAGTCCTTTCGACTTCGGGGACAGCAGCAGTGTGCTGATGGAATGTGCACCAGCAGATTGACCAAAGACGGTCACCTTCGCCGGGTCCCCTCCAAACGCTGCAATGTTTCGCTGGACCCAACGAAGCGCAGCCATTTGGTCCATCAGACCGTAGTTTCCGGAAGTGTGCGTCGGCGACTCTGCGGCAAGGCCAGGATGCGCCAGGAATCCCAACAAGCCAAGACGGTAGTTGATGGTGACAACCACGACACCCCTACGGGCAAGTGCTTCGCCATCGTAGGTCGGATGCGAACCCGAGCCGTATCGAAAGCCACCACCATGAATCCAGACCATGACAGGGAGCTTATCACTAGCAACCTTTGCCGGAGTCCATATATTCAGACGGAGGCAATCCTCACTCATTCCATTGCCACGCAGTTCGGGATACTCCGCAGGCTGCGGGCAATCGGGACCGAAACGACTTCCATCCAACACCCCCTCCCACGGTTGGGCTGGTTGAGGGGGTTGCCACCGCAATTTACCTTCCGGCGCCGCCGCATATGGAATGCCGCGATAGTTCTTCACGCCTTCTCCGATGCCGGAGACCGCTCCTGCCTCGGTCTTCACGACCTCAGCCGCTGATGCCGCCGAAGTGAAGACTGCGAGTGCTCCCGCTGCCGCTGCTACCAGGTGCGCCGCCTTCATTGCTGCCTCCTCAGAATTTTTCTTATTCAGCCGTGATGTTTCCGTCCTTGATTACCTTCGCCCAGGTAGCGAGTTCCTGAGACACAAACTTGTCGAGCGTAGGAGGGTCCATGTAGGCAGCGAACCCACCCTGCTCTTCAATCTTCCGCCGATAGTCCGGGCTGTCGACAATCTTCTTAATCGACGCGGACAGCCTGTTCACGATGTCGGGCGGCGTTCCCGTCGGGGCAAAGACGGCAAACCAGGATTCGACTTGGTAGCTTGGCAATCCCGCTTCGGCAGAAGTCGGAACGTCTGGCATCGACGGATGGCGCTTCGGTCCGGTGTAGGCCAGAGCCTTGATTTTTCCTGCTTTCACCTGGCCAATCACCGACGGAGGTGTCGTCACGAAAATATCGACCTGGCCGCCAATGAGGTCGCTAACAACGGGACCTGCACCCTTATAGGGAACGTGCGTGACCGGCACTTGCGCTTGCTTGCCGAACACGACGCCGGCGATGTGCTGGATAGAACCGTTGCCCGACGATGCGTAGAACAGGCCTCGATTGTCTTTTTTGCCGAACGCAATCAGGTCCTTGAGGTTCTGAGCCGGAATCTTCCCGCTTACCGCTACCACATGGGGGGCGCGCATCACGAGCGCCACGGATACGAAATCTTTAGGCTTCCAGCGTGCCTGGGGAAATAGCGCCGGGTTTCCGACGTGATATCCCGAGTACTGCATGAGGAGCGTATAGCCATCCGGCTTGGCTCGAGCTACCGCTTCCGTGCCGATGTTGCCGCTTGCACCGGGACGGTTCTCGATGACGATGGGTTGTCCCAAATCCTTGGCAAGCTGCTCGCCAATAAGTCGCGCAACGATGTCTGTTGACCCGGCGGGCGCGCTCGGGACAATCATCGTGATGGGCTTGCTCGGATAGGCGTCGGCGGCGAATGCCGGCAATACCGTGGTGAGCAAGAGCGCCGTCACGGAGGCTTTCACGCTCCAGTTCATCTTCTGTCTCCCTTTTGGTTATTGCCGGGACGGGGGTGCCGTCCCGGTTCTTTTGTTGGTTTCCTTTACTTCTGGAACAGTGCTTCCATTTCCTTGCGGACGCGGTAGGCCGGCTGCTCAGCGTCGATGACTACGTCTTCCCACGTCAGGGACTGGTCTTTCTTGACGTCGCGACGCAGCTTCATGTGATGGGCCAGGCCAAGCGGCAGGCTGCCAAGGCGCAGCGACTCCTGAGCAGGGAACAACTTGCCGAACACCGTGTAGCCGCCCTCGCCGTCCAGCATCTCACCAGCCTTCAGGTCGCGCTTCGCAGTGGCAACCACGTCCGCATTGAAATGCTGGCCAACGCCGGTCGGCTCGCGACGCAGCCCGACGCTCGCCACGGAGATGCCAAGCTCCAGGCCGATGAGGTGCCATTTCTTGTACTGCACCATGCAGCGGCCATCGGGGTCGGTGAAGACCTGGTATTCCTTGAAACAGCGCTGGATGTAGTCCGTCGGTGCTTCGACGCAGACCCACACACCCTTGCGGATGTCATAGCCGACAGAGCTTCCGTCGGGATTCAGCGACGACACCACGTCCACCACGCCCTTGGCCGACAGCACGCCACCATCGGACTTGAGGCGCATGACGGTCGGAATCTTTTCGACAGACGCTGGTGCGAAGGTGATACCTTCGGCTTGCACCTGGAGGCCAGTGGCATTCGCGATGGCGGTGCTTTCGATGGCCGGCTTGGAGCCGTCAAGGAAGGCATTAAACATCTTCGGGTTCATCCCGCCGATTCGCGCCTGTTCGGCCGTCACGCCCCAGTGGTCCCAGACCGTATCAGGTGTGGATTCTCGGAACTGCGGCAGCCACTTGTGACCGCGACCAGCCGCGATGATGGGGAAGCCACAGGTACGCGCCCAGTCGACCAGTTCGCAAGCCAAGCCCGGCTGGTCGCCGTAGGCCAGTGAATACACCACGCCTGCCTCGCGGGCACGATGCGCGAGCAGCGGGCCGCAGAACGCATCGGCTTCGACCGTTACATTGATGACATGCTTGCCATGCTTGAAGGCCGCCAGACAGTGGTCGACAGCGGCAATCGGGTTGCCCGTGCATTCGATAATGATGTCAACGCCGGGATGTGCCACAAGCGCTTCCCAGTTATCGCCGACGTGCGTCGTGCCCTTGCTAACGGCGTCGTCGAGCGAGGCTGCGGTTGCGCGGCCGGATTCCCAACCCACACGTTCAAGGCTGGCATGCGCGTTTGCCGGATTTAGGTCAGCAATACCAACCATGTGAACGCCCGGCGTGCGGGGCACTTGCGCCAGGTACATCGAGCCGAATTTCCCTGCGCCAATGAGGCCAACGCGCACGGGTTTTCCCTGCTCGGCGCGAGCGAGCAACTGAGGATAAAAGTTCATGGTCAATCAAGTAAGGAGGTAACGAACGGTGTCAGCTGCGAGGCTGGGCGAGGAAGTCGAGGTCGCAGCCTTCAGGGGCTTGCGTCACTGTGCGCTGATAGAGTTCCTGATAGCCACCGCGCTTCTGGGGCAGCGGCTTGCGCTCCGTAAGACGGCGTTCGATTTCCTCAGGCTCGACCAGCAAATCGATGGTCTTCTGCGACACCGAGAGGCGAATCCGGTCGCCGTTACGCACTGCTTCCAGCGGTCCGCCCGCAGCGGCTTCTGGAGAGACGTGCAGCACGATGGTGCCGTAGGCAGTGCCGCTCATGCGAGCGTCCGAAATACGCACCATGTCCTTCACACCGGCCTTTGCAAGCTTCGAAGGAATAGGCAGATATCCAGCCTCAGGCATGCCAGCAGCTAGAGGGCCGGCGTTCTTCAGCACCAGAATGTCGTCCGAATTGACGTCCAGGTCTGGCGAATCGACACGGTTGGCCAGGTCTTCCAGGCTTTCGAAGACCACCGCGCGGCCTTCGGTCTCGAACAGCGAAGGCGTGGCGGCAGCGCGTTTGAAGATGGCACCGTCCGGTGCCAGGCTGCCGTGCAGGGCAATCAGTCCACCAACTTCGCTAACCGGCTTGTCGAACGCACGGATGACTTTGCGGTCCACCCAGCCAGCCGGTTCGTCCAGACGCTCGCGCAGCGTCCGGCCATCAATGGTCAGGCAGTCCAGGTTCAGTAACGGGCGCAGCTCGCGCAGCACCGCACCCATACCGCCTGCGGCATGAAAGTCCTCCATGTAGCCCTCTCCCACCGGCTTGAGGTCGACCAGCACCGGCGTCTCGTCCGAAATCTCGTTCAGCCGCTGCGGGCTAATGCGGATGCCGAGGCGGCCGGCAACGGCCGTGAGGTGGATGATGGCGTTGGTGGAGCCGCCCAGCGCCATCAGGACGCGGAAGGCGTTCTCGACCGACTGCTCGGTCATGATTTGCGAAGGCAGGATTGGCGAACGCGCCAGTCGCACTGCAGCCCTTCCGCTCTCTTCAGCGGCGACCAAACGTTGCGAGTCAACTGCAGGAATCGCCGCGGTACCTGGCAGCGACATGCCGAGTGCTTCCGCAATGCACGCCATCGTACTGGCGGTACCCATGACGGCACAGGTTCCGGCTGTGGTGGCCAGACGCGTTTCGACCATCTGGATTTCTTGCTGGTCAATCTCTCCGGCGCGGAACTTGCCCCAGAATCGACGGCAATCCGTGCATGCGCCCAGCCGCTCACCCTTGTGGCGACCCGTGGACATCGGGCCAGTCACCAGTTGAATGGCCGGGCGATTGGCAGAAGCGGCGCCCATCAGCTGAGCCGGGACAGTCTTGTCGCAGCCGCCAATCAGCACGACGGCGTCCATCGGCTGGGCCCGCACCATTTCCTCGACGTCCATCGACATCAGATTGCGGTACACCATGCTGGTCGGGTTAAGGAACACCTCACCCAGCGACACCGTGGGGAACATGCGCGGCAAGCCGCCTGCAGCCAACACCCCGCGCGATACCGCTTCCACGAGTTGCGGCATGTAGCGGTGACAGTTGTTGAAATCACTCGGCGATGCCGCGATACCGATAACCGGCTTCGACAGCAGTTCCCCCGAGATGCCCATCGAATGCGCCATCGAGCGGCGCAGATAACGCGCGAAATCCCGGTCGCCGTAGTTTGTCAGGCCATTGTCAAGGCCAAGCGGTTCAGCCATTTTCTTTCTCCGTCTGGGGTGCTGCGGCGCTGAACTGCACGGCAAGCATGTCTTCAAAGAAGCGCGTCATCGCGCCCTTGTCGCTGGTGCCGTGGCCGGCCAACAGACTCATCTGATAGGTAGCGGTGGCTGCAGCGAGCACCGGCATGGGGATGCAGTGGCGCGCGCCAAGCTCGGCGGCACTAACCAGGTCCTTGTAAGCCGCCTTGAGCGGATAGCCGTCACTGAAGTGGCGTGCGAGGATGCGCGGCAGGAAGAACTCCGACGCGTAGCTGCGCCCCGTGCCGCTGTTGATGACCGACGCAATCTTTTCCGGGTCAAGTCCCATGCGTCGCGCCATGGGAAGAATCTCTGCAAGAGCTGCGCAGTTGATGTCGAAAAGCAGCTGATTCACGAGCTTCGTCAGCTGTCCGCTGCCGGCGTCACCCATATAGAGGATGTTGTTGCCCATCCGTTCGAACCATGGCCTCACTGTTTCGAACGTCTCTTCGGCGCCTCCGCACATGACAGTCAGCGTGCCGGCTTCCGCGCGCGATTGCATACCCGACACCGGCGCATCCAGGAAGGCGATTCCGGCAGCCGAAAGACGAGTATGGATGTCCATCGTGGCACCGTGCTCCATGGTGCTGGTATCGACGACGATAGAACCGGGGCGCAGCAGTGATGCCAGGCCGCCGTCGCCGAACAGCACGTCGAGTACTGCTGCAGTGCCCGGCAAACTCAGGAACACAATCCTGGCGTCGGCCAGGCCGGCCAAGGTGTCGGCCGTCGTAGCGCCTGCTGCCTGCAGTTCGGGATATGGGTCCTGTACTTTTGACGTGACACGCAGGTCCGTATCGGCGTGAATCAAGTTCAGCGCCATCGGCTTGCCCATCTGGCCAAGACCCACGAAGCCAATGATGGTGCGGCCGGATTTTTCCTGGGTCATGCGTCGGCCCTCTCGGAGATTTCAATCAGGTTCAGGTCGGGGTCGCGCAGGTAAATCGAACGCAGGCGGTAGTTCGCGCCGGTACGGGCGACCGGCCCTTCGATAATGCGGGCGCCCCGCGCATTCAGTTTCGCGATGACGTCATCCAGTGGAATCGACGCAATGAAGCACAAGTCCAGCGCGCCAGGGACCGGCAGGTGGGCCTTCGGTTCGAACTCCCTGCCCTTCTCATGGAGATTGATTTTCTGCTCGCCGAACTTGAATGCCTTTCGGCCTTCGCCAAATGTCTCAAGCGTCATCCCGAGGAGCCCGACGTAAAAGTCGACGCAGGCCTCCTCGTTGCTGGTGGTCAGGACAAGATGGTCCAAGTGATGAATCACAGATTGTCTCCTTCTTGCATTTTTGCGAATGACCTGACTGTATGCGGGCTGAAAGTGCGGGAGGAATTCCTAATTTCGCATGCGTCCTTCGCATTTTGCGAAGACATGGGTCGCAGTGACCTGCTAAGATTTGTCCATGTCACAAGACCTCATCAACCCCGCTCGTGTGGATTTCGTCACATTGCGTCTGTTTTGCGCGGTAGCGCAGACAGGCAGCATTACGAAGGGGGCGGAGCGATGCAATCTAGCGCTGTCGGCCGCAAGCCGGCGCATCTCGGACTTTGAAGCGGCCTCGAAGGCAATACTGTTGGAGAGGACAGTTCACGGGACTCGGCTGACTCCTGCTGGACACGTGGCGCTGCAACACGCGATGCGACTGTTCCAGGGGTTCGAGCTCTTCAGCAATGAGCTGAGCGAATACTCGAACGGCTCACGCGGCCATGTTAGGCTTTGGGCGAACATGTCCGCCCTGGTCGAGTTTCTTCCCTCTGCTCTGGAGCGCTTCCTGCACCTTTACCCTGACACACGAGTGGAGGTCGAGGAGCAGCTTAGTGGCGACATCGTGCGCGCGTTGGTGGAAGGGATGGCCGACGTGGGGATATTTGTCGAAGGTGCGCCGACCCACGGGCTAAACGTACTCCCCTATCGGACTGACCGATTGGTTGTCCTTTGCTCCAAGACCCATCCCCTAGGCAAAGTGGACGAAATCGACTTTCGAAGCTGTCTTTCTTATGACTTCGTGGGTCTGAATCGCGGAAGCTCACTGCTCAACACCATCTCGACCGCGGCGCATGACATCGGCTTCCCTTTGCGGCTGCGCGTTCAAGTTCGAAGCTTTGACGCCATGTCCGAAATGATAGCTTCGAATCTGGGGATTGGCGTACTCCCCCTCGGAGCATGCTTTCGAAAGCTCGAACCCCTGGGCTTGAAAGCTATACGGCTCGTGGACAGCTGGGCAGAGCGAAGGCTGCTCATTGCCACGAGCGCCTCCCGCGCTTTGTCAGGCTCAGCTGCACTTCTCGTCGAGCATCTAAGTAAGACGACCGATTGAACTGCTAACGGTCGGTAAAGCCACTCTGCTTCACGACGGCCGCTCAACACCAGCGCGCCGCTGCGTGCTTGACCCATTGCGTCATCCCGCCACCTCCGGCTGGCGCGAATTAACAAATGACTGAATTCCGTATGTCTCGCCGGCAGTTTATCGCGCTGCCGGTGGCCGCCGAACGCCTGGCTCTGCCTTCGATTCCCGTATTCGTGCAGAGTGATGAGCGCCAAGTTTCCCATCACCTTCGGCCACGAGCCAAGCTACATGTTGGTGACAGACTTGCGCATTGACGACCATATAGCGCGAGCCCCTAACCAGATTGAGCTGATGGCCTCAAGTTACTGCGAGAGGTTCCCGCTCGGGAGGCGAACTGAATCACCTCCCTTTCTTCAACGCTAAATTAGTACAGGCCGTGAGGCTCAAGCACCTTGCGAAGCCACTCCTGCTCCCTCACACCGCTTGCGATTTCTGCCATGATTTTCTGCTCGTTCTTCGCGGTTAGGGTGACTGCATCCAGCAAAGCGCCTGCCTGAGACACAGGGAATGTGACTACGCCATCCTCATCTCCAACAACGACGTCACCTGGAGAGACAATCTGGCCCCCAATCGACACCGGCGCGTTCATGGAACCCGGCCCCATCTTGTAGGGTCCTCGATGGCTGACGCCCCTCGCGTAACACGGGAAATCTGCCTCATAGAACGCAGCCGTGTCGCGGATGGCTCCATCCAGAACAAAGCCGGCGCAACCCCGTTCCGCCGCGTATTGCATGATGAGCTCGCCCACGAGCGCGTTCGTACAGTCGCCGCCGCCATCGACGACCAAAACGTGGCCGGGTTGCAACTCCATCAACGCCTTGTAAATCAACAGATTGTCACCCGGTCGAGCCTTGACCGTGATGGCCGTACCGACAAGCTTGCGGCTGCGGTTGTATCGCTTCAGCCCTGTTACGCCGGACAACCGCTGCAGGTTGTCGCTGATGTGCGGAGTGACCACGTTTCGGAAAGCCTCGATAACTTCGGCAGGCGCGAGGTCTGGAACGGGATTAATTACTAGGTTGGATGTTGCCACAGGCATCTCCTGGAAAGGTCGCGGTGATATGCGAACTCTCCGGCAACGCCTCACTTCTGTAAATTCCAAATACCGGATGGATTTGATACGCCAAACCTATGGTTAATCTAGTTGGCCCTATCCCGCCTGGCGTGGCTGAAGTGACTTCGACGAGGCCACTTTTCCACTCGAAAGGATGTCGATGGCGGCTTCAACTGCAGGGCTCTGCCTGCTCTTCGACCAGGCCATCGCGGTGGTGACGACATTGACGGCCTCCTTTAACGGACGAACAACCACGCTCTCGGGTGCGGCCTTCTTCATAGACGATGGCACGAGCGCAATACCTTGCCCACAGCCAACAAACGCCACCTGAGTAGCAACAGTTCGTACTTCGTGGAGTATCCGGGGCGAAAAGCCGGCAGCGCGGCAAGTTGCGATGATACTGTCGAAGTACGTCGGACTGACCGCGCGAGAAAAGATGACGAATGGCTCCTCAGCGAGGCTAGCGAGACGAACCCTGGGCATGTCCGCGAGCCTGTGGGTCTTCGGTAGAGCAACGGCTAGCCGGTCTTGTTTCAGTGGAATGGCGCCAATTGTTGCCCCCATGTCGCCTTCGAGTCGCGCGAAGGCCAAGTCGATGTCGCCCCTCTCCAACGCAGGTACCGCGTCGACGCTGTCAATCTCCCTAACCGAGACGGTCAACTGAGGAAATCTCTTCCCCAATTCATCAATCAAGCCGGGCAACGTATCGACCAGCGCCGACGAGATTGCGCCAATCGTTAGCACACCCGTGCTGCCGGTAATTGCCTCCTGCACTGCGAGTTCGAGTCGGTTCAGCTGCTCCACGAACTTGCGAACTGCCGGGAGAATTGCCACCCCAACTGGAGTCAGAGTCGCGCCCTTCCTGCCGCGCTCGAAGAGCTTCACTTTAAGCGCCTGTTCCAACACCTGAATCTGCTCCGTCAGCGGCGGCTGGGACATTCCAAGCCGCTTCGCGGCACGCCCGAAATTCCCTTCTTCAGCCACCGCGAGGAACAGATAGAGATGCCGAACAAGCCTGAAGTTAATCATGACGATTGATAGGTTTGGCGTATCGAAAGGTTACTGGATTCGGAATTTACATTTGTAACTCTAGCGCCGACAGTATGAACATGGCAACCCCACACACTCTCTCATCATGAGTACTCCTTCACTGCTGGACCGCCTGGCATCGCTCGACACCAATACGGTTTCGGATGCCCTCGACTTCCTCAATCTCCCCGGTGCGACCTTTGGCATTCGCCCGCTTTGGGACTGCCCCAAGATTGTGGGTCGCGCGAGCACGATACAACTTGGCCCCAAAACTGATGCCAAACCTACCGTGCATCTCATCACGCCGGTAGTCGCCCAGATTCAGACTGATGACCGCATTCTGGTAATCGCCGGCGGCATCGATGGCATCTCTTGCTGGGGTGACATCCTGGCCAACGCGGCGGCAGCGAAGGTGCGGGGCTCCGTCATTGACGGTGTTAGTCGCGACATTGAAGGTAGCGAATCCATCGGATACCCCGTATTCGGCCGCGGCGTCACGATGATTAGCGCGCGCAACCGCGTGGTGCAGGTCGACTCCGGCAAGCCCGTCAAGTTCGCGGGTGTGGTGGTCAGCGAGGACGACTATGTCATCGCGGACCGTTGCGGCACCGTCTTCGTCCCCGCGAGCCGAATCGAAGAAGTGCTCGACTTGGGCGAGCGCATTGCGCGTCGTCAGGACGGCATGGTGCAGGCCGTGCGTTCTGGACGCTCTGTCGAGGAAGTCATGCACGACAAGGAATTCGAAGCCATCAACAGCAAGGAAGCAAAATGACTGACAAGGAACTGGTAGCCCTTTTCGAGGGCCTCGACACCCCTGGCGTATCTGACGCGATGGACCGCCTCGGACTTCCCGGTCAATGCCTGGATATTTCCCCTCTGGACAACTACCGCAAGCCTGTGGTCGGCCCCGCCTTCACTGTCAAGTACGTGTCGGCTAGCACGCCTCCAGGTACTGTCGGTGACTTCATCGACGACGTGCAACCCGGCGACATCGTCGTCATCGACAACGACGGCCGCACCGATTGCACGGTGTGGGGCGACATCATGACGCAGTACGCAGGCGCCCGCGGCATCGCCGGAACCGTGATTGACGGCGTTTGCCGCGACGTGACCAAGGCGCTCGGCGACGGCTATCCGCTCTTTACGCGTGGTCGATTCATGCGTACCGGCAAGGACCGCGTGCAGGTTGAATCCGTGAACACGCCCGTGTCTGTGGGAACCGCCCGCGTTTGTGCTCGCGACATCGTCGTGGCAGACGCCAATGGCGTTGTCGTTATCCCGCGTGAGCGTGCAAAGGAAGTCGCTGAACTTGCACGCAAGATTGAGGTCGTCGAATCGCAGATTCGCGAGCACATTGCCAACGGCAAGACGCTGGGTGAAGCCCGTGAAGCTCTTGGCTACCACACCTTGCAGAGGAAGGCGTGATGGGAGCCGAGCAACAGCGCTTAAACGTGAATCTTGCCAACGCCCAGCCGTCGGCCACATACCGCATGATGGACCGCGTCGCCGCCAAGCGTGCGGCCGGTGCGAAAATCATCTCCCTGAGTGCCGGAGAGCCCGATTTCGACACGCCGGGTCACATTTGTGAGGCGGCTATCGGCGCCATTCGTAGCGGCTATACTCGCTACACTCAGGTCGCCGGACTGCGCGCCTTGCGGGAAGCAATCGCCGAGAAGTTCAATCGCGAGAACGGACTCGATGTCAGTTGGCAAGACACCATCGTCTGTTCGGGCGGCAAGCAGGTCATCTACAACGCCCTCGCCGCCACGTTGAACACCGGTGACGAGGTCATCGTTCCCGCTCCGTACTGGGTGAGCTATCCCGAGATGGTTCAGCTGTGTGGAGCCACTCCGGTGGTGGTACAGTGCGGTGCCGACGTGGGCTTCAAACTGACGCCTGACGCGTTGACCAAGGCTATCACGCCTCAGACGCGCTGGCTGATTCTCAACTCCCCGTCGAATCCGACCGGCGCCGTCTACTCGCAAGCAGAACTGGCCGGGCTGGCAGAAGTGCTGCTGGCTCATCCCCACGTACTGGTGCTGTCTGACGACATCTACGAGCACCTGACCTTCGACGGTGAAAAGTTCCATACGATAGCCCAAGTGGAGCCGCGCCTCCAAGACCGGACGCTGACGATGAATGGCGTATCCAAGGCGTATGCCATGACGGGCTGGCGCATCGGCTTCGGTACCGGGCCGGCATGGTTGCTCGAGGCGATGGAGAAGCTGCAAGGCCAGCAAACCTCTGGTGCGTCCTCAATCTCGCAGCACGCTGCGCTCGCCGCTTTGCAAGGCCCTCAGGATTTCATCTGCGACTCGAAGGCCGTATTTCAGGCGCGGCGAGACATGATGGTGGACCTGCTGAACAATACGCCGGGACTGAGCTGTGCTGTACCGGGCGGTGCGTTCTACGCGTTTGCATCTTGCGAAGGTCTGCTAGGCAAAACCACGCCCGCCGACACGCTGCTCCGCACGGACGAGGATGTTGCCCTCGCCCTGCTTGAAGAAGCCAATGTCGCCGTGGTGCACGGGTCGGCCTTCGGGCTCGGCCCATACATCCGCATCGCATACGCGCTGGACAACGATTCGCTGCGTAAGGCCTGCGAAGCCATTCATCGGTTCTGCCTGTCTCTTAAGTGAGATTGGAAGTAGGGTCAGCAACATCGCTGCCCCTACGTCGCGACACGACAATACAATCGTGCCGGCCGAACGGTCGCACCGATTGGAGGAGACCGTTATGCTGCAATTCTCAAACATCGCAAAACTTCTGGTCGCGGCCCTTTCCGTGTGCGCCACTGTCTCAGCAGCACACGCTGAAGACCGCTGGCCCAGCAAGCCCATTTCTCTCATCGTTCCCTATGCCCCCGGTGGCACCTCGGATGTGCTCGCGCGCATCCTTGCCGCAAAGCTTCACGACAAGCTCGGCCAAACCTTTGTCGTTGAGAACAAGCCCGGAGCGGGTGGCAACATCGGCACGAACCTGGTTGCCAAGGCGAAGCCGGACGGGTATACGTTCCTGGTCGGCTCCGGCGGTCCGATTGTTATCGCTGGCGCCCTGTATCCCAAGCTGCCCTATAGGCCTGAGACGGACTTCACTCCTGTCTCTCCGCTGGCCAAGGCCAGCTTTGTTGTCGCGGTGAACGCCAAGTCCGGCCTTAACTCGATTCAGGACATCATCAGCAAGGGCAAGACCGGCCAGCTTTCGTACGGTTCTGCTGGCTCCGGTTCGCCGCAGCACATTATTGGTGAGATGTTCAACGTGGAAGCCAAGACTAGGTTGCAGCACATCCCCTACAAGGGTTCCGGTCCCCTGCTGAACGACCTGGTGGGAGGGCAAGTTGCACTGGCCTTCGAGAACCCACTTCCCATCATGCCTCAGGTGAAGGCAGGCAATATCAAGGTACTCGCCATTACCAGCGCCGAGCGCTCCCCCTTGTTCCCGGATATCCCCACACTCGCAGAGTCAGGTGTTAAGGGCTTTGATGCTCAGCCTTGGTACGGAATGCTTGCCCCAGCCGGCCTACCCAGCGATATCACAGAGAAGATGAACAATGCAGTCCAATCGGTCCTGGCATCTCCCGGGGTCGTGGCACAGCTGAAAGGCCAAGGTGCGGAGCCCTTGACGATGAAACCCACCCAGTTCCGTACTTTGATTGGCTCAGATATTCGAAGGTGGTCAGAGGCTGTAAAGCTGTCTGGGGCAACGGTCGACTGAACCTTCTGAGAATCAAGACAACAACATCCAATGATGACAATGAACAGAGACACTCGAAAAGAAACTGTATCGCTTGAGGTCGAGGGCGTGGCGCTTAAGGTCGCTGCCATTAGTCGTCAGGGCGAGCTTGTACCTATCGTGTTCTTGCACGGGTTCGGCTCGACGAAAGAGGACTACGCCGACATCGCCGTCAACCGAGCACTCGCTGGCCGTCCGTTCCTGGCCTACGACGCTCCGGGTTGTGGAGAGACTTCCTGCGGCGACCTTCGGAAGGTCTCTGTCCCCTTCCTGGTCGAGACGGCCAAAGCAATGGTTGCTCATGCGGGCATCGACCGCTTTCATTTGGTCGGGCATTCCATGGGTGGACTCACGGCGTTGATGCTCGCGAATGAGTTGCGGGACCGAGTATTGAGCTTCGTTGACATTGAGGGCAACGTCGCACCGGAAGACTGCTTCCTGAGCAGGCAGATTATGGACTTCCCCACCGAAGACCCTCAAGCGTTCTTCAACGACTTCATCGACCGAAACTGGCACTCCTCTCAGTACTCTTCACCGCTTTACGCCGCAAGCCTCCGTCACAAGGTCCGCGCGCAGGCGGTGTCCGGCATCTTCACGTCGATGGTGCACCTGTCGGACCACGGCGACCTCATGGGCAAGTTCTTGTCGTTACCTTTCCCGAGGATGTTCATGTACGGTGAACAGAATAGTTATCTGACGTACTTGCCGCTTTTGGCCAAGTCCGGCGTCGAACTCGCAGAAATCAGCGATTGTGGCCACTTTCCGATGTACTCTAATCCGGTGGAGATGTGGCGGCGCATCGATGCGTTCGTAACAAGTGCTGAGCGCCGCTGACATTGCCGTAGCGCCGGAATGTAGTTGCAGCGGCATGAAACCGAGCTTTGTACTCACATGAACACTCGCTTTCTTGAGAGCTTCATCCTTGTCGTGCAGTTGGGTAGCTTTCGCGCCGCTGCCGAAAAGCTCCACATCACCCAAGCTACGATTTCCAATCGTATTGCATCACTGGAGGAAGAAATCGGCGCCCGAGTTTTCTCCCGAGATGCTGGGGACTTGCGCCTGACCCCGGTAGGCATGAGGCTGATTCCGCTTGGCGAGCGGGTAATCGAGATGCAGAAGTACATCATGCAGCTCGGACAGTCAGACCAGAACGTGCTCGGCAGCGTTCGCATCGGTGCAATTGATACCGTGGTCCACACTTGGCTCGTGAGCTTCATCGAGCATCTCCAATCATCCTATCCGGGAATTGAAGTTCAGCTGAGTTCTGAGTCCACCGACCGACTGAACAAGAGTCTTCGCGACGGGGATGTCGATATTGCTCTCCAGACCGACCAGCTGGCCGGAGATGGTGTAGTTAGCACGACCTGCCTCCCAATGCGGATTGGATGGGTTGGGCCTGGCAATAAAGGCGAGCGTAAGGTAGACGTCCGAGAGCTGCTTACCCAACCAGTGGTCACAATGAGCCGTGGCTCTCAGCCTTACCTTGTGCTCAAGGACGTGTATCGGCGCGCCGGTGTGCCAATGGGAAAGGTGCATTGTGTTAATTCGATAGCTGCGCTTGCTCGACTGGTGCGGTGCGGTTTTGGAAACGCGTTAATACCACTGCCGCCGGTACGCGAGGAGGTTGTCAGGGGTGAGCTGCGGATTATCGAAACTGACATGCCGCTCCCGCCTCAGGGCCTGATTGTCAGCTATTTGGAAAGCCGCGTATCCGACGCCATCAAACTTGTCGCCGAATTGGCTTGCCAGGAAGCAGACCGATTTATGCGCTCAATGCCTGCACCATTCTCCCCACATTGATGCAGACTCACCCATCCGCACGCAGCATTTCTTAGTTCCTGGAGCACCTTGAACACCTAGGGATTACCCCACCACTCAATACTCCGAATAAATCGAAGTCTTCCATGGCTCGATAAAGATAGGGATTACCCTCGCCCGCAAAAGCTCCAGAAGGCACTCGATGCACCAAAAACGCCCTCTTTTCGACCGCTCTGGTGCATCAACCCTTAAGGGTCGAAAGAAAGTCTATTAGGTAGTCGAAAAAATTCCCGTTTGTGCCTCACTACGCCGTCTTAGTAGCATTCAAATTAGCAAAACGAGCGAGGTGAGGAAATGGCAGAGAATAAATTTGGCATTCTTTTTGTCGCATCGGATATTAGCCCCGATGATGAAATAGATTTTAACGCCTGGTATGACAGAGAACATATTGAAGAGCGAGTCCGGATGGAAGGGGTTATCTCGGCGGCTCGTTATATTTCGGTAACTGGTCGCCCGAAATATCTGGGCCTGTATTGGGCGGAATCGATTTCAGTATTTGCTTCACCGGCATATTCCCATGCATTCAAGAACCAGACTCCCTGGTCCATGAAAATACTGCCGAAAATGCTCCTCCCAACGCGCCGGATTGGCGACGTTTCCGCAGACGTCGGTCAAGGCAGTGGAGGTTGGGTCGCAGTGCTCCCGTTGAATGCCCCCACTCCTGACGTGGAAGGGAAGTGCAAAAACGTGGGGGCCCTCCTTGCGGAAGACAGTGCTTTCGTCCGCTCATACCTCATCAGCCCGAATGACGAGCTCAGCCGCCCGCTCCCCCTTGAGGACCTTGCGACGCGCAAGATGCGTCCGCTCTACATCATCGAAAGCAGCAACTCCGCTTCGAACGAAGCTGCTTTGCGCCATGCCATCGAAGCCCTTCCCTGTTCGCCAGCCGATGCAGCCCGCTATCAGCTGACGTGGAAGCTGTCTCGCGAGGAGTTGAAGTAATGGACAACGCAACGATTTTTTCGCCAACAGGCGAGTCAGCCCATGTTGCGGCCCCGCGTCAAAAGATGCGGCGCCTCGCTGCCGCGAGTTCAATTGGTACGACCCTGGAATGGTACGACTTCACGGTCTACAACCTCATGGCGGCACTCGTCTTCAACAGCGTGTTCTTTCCGTCGGTGGACCCGTTGTCTGGAACCATCCTGGCCTTCTCGACCTACGCCGTCGGATACCTGTCACGGCCTTTCGGCGGCATTGTCTTCGGCCACCTCGGTGACAAGCTCGGCCGACGCTTCGTCCTGGTCGCCACGTTGGTGCTGATGGGTGCGTCGACCGGCCTCATGGGCATGTTGCCCACCTATGAAGTCTGGGGCACTTGGAGTCCCATCCTGCTGGTCGCGCTTCGTTTCCTCCAGGGCGTGTCGATTGGCGGCGAATGGGCGGGCGCCGTGCTGCTTTCGATGGAGCATGGCAGCCAGGAACAACGTGGGTGCAATGCATCTTTCGCCCAGGTTGGCCCTGCCTGTGGCACGTTGCTAGGTGCGGGCTTCATTACCTTCTTCACCTACTTCCTTCCCACCGAAGCGTTCCACGCTTGGGGTTGGCGGATTCCTTTCCTTTCAAGTGTTTTCCTCGTTGCATTCGGTCTGTGGCTGCGCCGCGGCGTGGACGAGACGCCGATGTTCGAGCAGCTCGAGCGGGGCCATAGCAAAGCCAAAATGCCGCTGAAGGAAGTCCTCCACAGCTACGGGCGGCGTCTGCTGATTGCGGGTGGCGTGAGAATCGGCTCCGACATTGTCTACGGCCTGCTCGTGGTTTTCACGCTCACTTACGTGACGACGGTGCTCAATCTGCCTCGCTCTCTGGCACTGACCGCAACCATGCTCGGCGCTGCTCTCCATGCAGTTTCGGTGCCACTCTTCGGCGCGCTCAGCGACAAGCTCGGCCGGAGAATTGTGTATGGGGCGGGCGCCGTGTTGTCGATTGGCTGGGCGTTTGCATATTTTCCGCTGATGAACACCCTCGACCCGGCGAACATCTGTATCGCAGTCGTAGTTGGCATGTTGTTCCAGGCCATGATGTACGGCCCACAAGCTGCCTTTGTGACGGAACAGTTCCCGACGCGTGTCCGGTATGCGGGAGCATCGCTGGCAGCGACGCTGGGCGGCATCATCGGCGGGGGATTTGCGCCCCTCGTCTTCGCCAGCCTCTACAAGACATATCAGTCGTCCACCACCCTCTCGCTCTACATCGGAGCCGGCCTGCTGGTCACTTTGGCCAGCCTCCTTGCAGCCAAGGAGACGGCTCACAAGCCGCTGGAACACTGACCAGTCCCGGCCGCTGCGTCACTGCGCGGCCGGACCCTGAATCGCAATCGGTATCTTTCAAGCATGACGCTCACACTGGAACTGGCAGAGCCCGACAACACCATCGCTGCCCGCATTCACGCCGCAGGCTCCGGCGCGCTCCTGCTCGACGCGTCCACCGGCGCTTTCGACAAAGACATCCAGTCACTCCTGCTTTCACTGGCCAGCAAGCTGCGTCAGCGCTTAGGGAAGGCTACGCCTCATGAGGTGGTACTCGGCGTCAATAACCTCCTCCTGACATTCGACCCGCTCCAGCTTCACCCACGTAAAGCGGAAGCGCTGATGCGCCAGCTATGGGAGTCCGCAACGCCAACGCACCGCTCCGGCAGGCATTTCGACATCTCCGTCACCTACGGCGGCGAGTATGGCGAGGACTTAAAGGACCTCGCAGAAGGCGCGGCACTCACCATAGACGAGTATGTCCTTCGGCATAGCTCAGCGGTCTACACCGTTGCGTGCGTTGGCTCAATGCCCGGATTCGCATACATGACGGGACTTCCTGAAGAGCTTTCAGTGCCGCGTCGAAGCTCGCCACGCATGAAGGTCCAGAAGGGCTCAGTGATTGTGGGCGGCAGCCAGGCCGGCGTCATGCCATGCACAGCGCCGTCAGGCTGGCACCTCATCGGCATCGCCGACCGAGAGATGTTTGACGCAACCAAGGACAGTCCGTGCTTACTCGCGCCCGGGGACACGGTCAGGTTCGGCATCAAGGAGATTGCGGCGTGATAGAGATTCTTTCGAACGGCGCTCCAAACGTAGTGCAGGACCTGGGACGCTACGGATGCATGAGTTACGGCGTCAGCCGCAGCGGCGCCATGGACCCTTTCGCCCTATCAATCGGTAACGCGCTGGTAGGAAATGACCGTGGGGAAGCGGGCATCGAAATCAACCTGTTCCCATTTCGCGTCAAGTTCCACGAGGATACACGTTTTGCCGTGACAGGCGCTGACGCCAAGGCGAGCCTGGATGAACAGCGCCTCGCGCTATGGTGGGGTCGAACAGCTTCGGCGGGGCAGACCCTCGTCATCGAGCGCCCCCGGCGCGGGACCCGAGCCTATTTGACTATTGGTGGCGGCATGAACGTCAAACCAATCATGGGCTCGAAGTCAACTGACCTGAAAGGCGCCTTTGGTGGTGCTTCGGGTCGCGGCTTGATGCGCGGGGACCGCCTGGAGGTGGGCACTGAGCAATCGGCTTCGGACCGTCCTTGGAAGGTCGGGCTCGGCGTGGTTCCTAAGGGCTTGCTCGAATATTGGGATGAACTGAGCACAAACTGCATCTCCGTCCGTGTACTCCCTGCAGCTGAATTCGAGCGGTTCACGCCCGAGTCGCAGACGGCCTTCCTGCGAGATGAGTTCAAGGTGACACCAGACGCAAATCGTGTTGGATATCGACTCAACGGACCGATGCTGAATCAATCGCAACACGTCGAACTGCTCTCTCATGGCATCGTCGCGGGGACCATTCAGGTCCCCCCATCGGGTCAAGCCATCGTCCAGCTTGCAGAAGCCAATACGTGCGGCGGCTACCCGAAGATTGCCACTGTGATTGAAGCCGACTTGTGGAAGCTATCGCAAGCTCCTATCGGTTGCGGAATTCGATTCGAACTCACAGACATTGATACCGCCGTAGCCGCACTTCAAACGAGACGCGACGAAGAACTACGCATCAGGGACACCCTGGCAATGATGTCTGGGCGCGCCTAGCTAGCCGCCTCCCAAACCTCAACAAGGAACCGAGAATCATGAGCACACAAAATAGAGCCATCGAAGTAGACCTCAATTCCGATATGGGTGAGGGTTTCGGCGCCTACCGGATGGGCGATGATGCTGCCATCCTCGAGATTGTCACCTCGGCCAATGTCGCTTGTGGATTGCACGCGGGCGACCCGGAAATCATGGCGAAGACTTTCGCGCTGGCAAAGGCTCGTGGCGTCGCCGTGGGTGCCCATCCTGGCTTCCCCGACCTGTGGGGCTTCGGTCGTCGCGTCATTCCTTTCACGCACGGCGAAATTGAACGTCTGGTTGCGTATCAGATTGGCGCGGCGCAAGCGCTGTCGCGATATGCTGACCACCCCATTACCTACGTCAAGGCACACGGTGCACTCGGAAACCTGACGCAGGCTGACGAAGCCGTCGCAAAAGCCATTGCACGTGCAATCAAGGCGGTCGACCCGAGCCTTACCTGCATGACTTTCGCTGGCGCTGCTATGGAGCGTGTGGCTTCCGAGATGGGGTTGGCTGTGCGGCGCGAGGTCTTCGCCGACCGTGCATATACCGAGGAAGGGAACCTGGTACATCGCTCCGTGCCCGGCGCAGTGCTACACGACGGCGACGAAGCGGCAGCCCGCATGCTGCGGATGGTCCGGGCCGGCGCCATTGAAACTACTTCCGGGAAGCTTCTCCCCGTCCAGATTGACACCATCTGCGTCCATAGCGACACGCCCGGTGCCATCCAGATGGCGGCGAAAGTCCGTAGCACGCTCGAGGGCGCGGGCATCGTGGTTAAGTCATTCAGCTGAGGAACACATGGACCTGAAGTTCGTGCAAACGCTGCTCGACGTCCTTGAAAGCTCAACGGCGCTCAGCGAAATCGAATATGGCGACGGGCAGCGACAGGTGAAGCTGAAGAGGCGCTCATCACGCCCTAGCCCCACCGCTGAGACGTCCGAACAACTTGTGACGGAGCGGGCGCCTGCGTTGGCGGAAGAGGCCGCCGTCGCCGAGGCCCCCACCGCGACGGCCACTCGAAATAGTGTAATTGCGGGGATGATTGGCACCTTCTATCGCTCTCCTGCCCCAAACCAACCCTCGTTCGTGTCGGTTGGTGACACCGTCGAGGAAGGCCAAACCTTGGCAATCGTGGAAGCAATGAAGCTGCTCAACCCGATTGAATCCGACCGTGCAGGACGGATTGCGGAGATTCTCGTCGCCGACGGCGCGGCGGTCTCTGCCGACACACCGCTTTTCGTCATCGAGGACCTGGAGGCAGCCCATGTTTGATACTGTCCTCATAGCGAACCGTGGTGAAATTGCACTGAGAATTCAGCGTGCTTGTCGCAAACTCGGACTCAAGACGGTAGCGGCTCACTCCGAGGCGGATGCCACGCTTCGACATGTCGCATTGGCGGACAAAGCGATATGCATCGGCCCTGCTCCATCGTCGAAGAGCTACCTGAATCACCAAGAGATTCTTCTCGCCGCGAAGGCAACAGGCGCGGGAGCCGTGCATCCTGGATATGGCTTCCTCTCCGAGAATGGCTCGTTTGCTGCTGCAGTCGAGAGCGCCGGGCTTGTTTTTGTGGGACCGACCTCTGAATCCATCCGGCTAATGGGTGACAAGGTGAGCGCCAAGCAGGCCATGGCAAAAGCTGGTGTTCCCTGCGTTCCGGGCTCAGATGGTCCACTGTCAGAAGAACCAGACCGCATTGTTGACCTCGCAGAGCGAGTCGGCTACCCGCTTATTGTCAAGGCGGCGGGCGGTGGTGGCGGTAGAGGTATGCGCGTGGTTGATAGCCCGGCTGAGCTCCTGAATGCTGTGGCCATGACGCGCGAGGAGGCTGGCCGCGCATTTGGAAATCCCACCGTGTACCTTGAGCGGTACCTCAAGACGCCTCGCCATGTCGAGATACAAATTCTTGCTGACACACATGGAAATGCCATCTGGCTAGGAGAGCGCGACTGCTCTACCCAGCGAAGGCACCAGAAGCTGATTGAGGAGTCTCCAGCGCCAGGAATCGACCGAAGCGATATAGCACGAATTGGAGAGCTCTGTACTCAAGCGTGCTTGCAAATTGGATACCGCGGCGCCGGCACGTTCGAGTTCTTATACGAGAACGGCGAGTTCTTCTTTATTGAGATGAACACCCGCCTTCAGGTGGAGCATCCAGTGACCGAGCTCGTCACCGGCATTGACATCGTCGCCGAGCAGCTGCGCGTTGCGCTGGGTGAAAAGCTTGGTATCACGCAGAGCGATGTCTCTTTTTCCGGTCATGCCATCGAGTGCCGTATCAACGCTGAGCATCCGTGGAAATTCACGCCGTGCCCAGGAAAAATCCTCGACTGGATTGTCCCGGGCGGGCCAGGTGTTCGCGTTGAGTCACATGTTTACCCTGGGTATGTCGTGCCGCCGCATTACGACTCGCTCATTGCGAAACTCCTGGTGCATGGAGCCACTCGTGAAGAAGCCATCGCGCGGATGAGGGCCGCCCTTGACGAGATGCACGTTGACGGGATTCAAACAACCGCCCCATTGCACCGCAAATTGATGGACGAGCCAACCTTTGGCAACGGGGGCGCCGACATCCACTATCTCGAGAGGCTGATATCGCATTGGGACGCAGCTTCAAAGGAAGGCAGCCATGAAGACTGAAGAGATTGCCTCGCTGGTCGCCGGTCTGGAGCGAGCCGGGGCTTCCGAGTTGTCGTATAGCGATGGCACTCAAACCTTGACTCTGCGCTTCGCCGAGGCGGCCGGACAAGCTGCGCATCCAGTTGAGGAGCCCGTGAAGACGAATGTGCTCATCAAGCCCTCGCTTACGAAGCACAAGGATATTCTTTCGAGCGCAACTGGCGCATTCAGTCGGGTGCATCCGCTCGCTGCTGATGCATTTTCCGATGCAGTCAGGCAGGGAGACCATGTGGGCTACCTGACAATTGACTCGGTCTTGAGTGCCATCATCGCCCCGGCAGACGGGAGGACTGGGAACCAGCTTGTGGATGATGGCAAGACAGTTGGGTACGGCGATGCCGTTCTCGAACTCCACAGCGCGTAGTCCGCCTTTACCTCGCACCCTTAGCTTACACTCCCCTGAAAAGACGACGCCATGAAGCGCCTTACCACTGCCCTAGTTGCCGCAATATCGCTTCTCATCGCACCGGCCTTCGCCAGTGCCGCCGACTATCCCAACAAACCAATCCGCGTACTGGTTCCCTATCCGCCTGGGGGCTCTACAGACGGCGTGGCCCGCCTGATTGGCCAGAAGCTTGCGACCAAACTCGGCCAGGCAGTTGTGGTCGACAATCGTCCTGGCGCTAGCGAAGCTATCGCCGCAGGCGCGGTGGCAAAGTCGGTACCGGATGGGTACACGTTGCTTTTCGCGACGATGACTGGCTTATCTGTCAATCCAAGCCTGTACAGCAAACTGAGCTACGACCCGGCAAAGGATTTCGCGCCAATCATCCAGGTCACCTCGATTCCAAGCGTGGTGGTGGTCAATCCCAGCGTGCCCGTCAGCTCAATGTCTGACCTAGCTCGCTACCTGAAGAGTCGCCCCTCTTCCGACGGTTACGCATCGGCTGGGAATGGCACGCCGAGCCATCTCGGCATGGAACTGTACAAAAAGGCGACTAACACGAACATTGTTCATGTTCCGTACAAGGGAGGTGCCCCGGCGCTACAGGACCTGATGGCGGGGCAGGTGCAAATCATGATGGCGCTGGCGCCTGAAGCGATGCCGCTTGTGAAGGGCGGCAAGCTCAAAGCGCTAGCCATTACGACATCAAAGCGGGCAGCAGCATATCCGGAACTCCCGACCGTGTCTGAGAACGGCTTGCCAGGTTTCGAAATGATTTTTTGGCAGGCGCTGGTCGCACCAGCAGGAACGCCCAAGGAAGTCACAGCCAAGCTGAACAAGGCTATCAACGAGATTCTGGCCGACCCCGAGATTAAGCGTCGTCTTGTTGAAATGGACCTTGAGCCTGCAGGAGGCAGCCAGGAAGCATTAGAAAGTCTGATGCGCACCCAGGCAGGAAAGTGGAAGAAAGTAGTTCTGGACGCCGGCATCAAACTCGATTGATGCATTCTTCCACCGGGCACGTGGTGGGGGGATACGGCGCTCAGCGAGTATGTGGCGTCGTTCCTTCAAGGGCCAACAGGTGCAATGCTCGTCACAGGCACCACCTTGGGGTCCTGCTTGTGGATGCCTCCAGTACATCCGAATTACGTATGCATTCAATACGCAATTCGGAATGTACATACAAAGCAAAGTCACGGAAACTTCCGGACGAGCTTTTCCGGACACTCAAAAGGTGTGGGAAGAATCCTTTGGATGGCGTGAGCGATGGGATTTCTGAAACACAGAAGTCCGAGGGGCGGTGTCGGGTGGGACGCCAGCTGTTCGCTCCGCCAGCTGTTCCATGTTCATGGCCTTTGCGACAGCCAGCAGTTGCACCAGCTGACGCTCCAACTTTCCGCGTCTCGCAAGGAAATGGCGCGCATGAGTTGCGCAGGCTCGTCATCGCCCAGTGTGTGCGCACGTCGCGCGGCGGTCCCTCGCGTGCATCAGTCCTGATGCACAACATCCCCCCTTCTCGGCGACCGCGTCAAACGCCCTGTCTTTGCCCAAAGTAACGATTCATTGCCAGCGACCGCTATCGGTTCCATACGTCTAGCGTATGAATGGCTTCCATCCTTCGGAATTTACAGGTCGCAACGTTTAGACGACAGTAAAGCCGTGACCAATCTCCGGTATCGCCCCGCTACCCAGCGACGATGCCACACTGGAAAGGTTTAGTGATGAACCACGCAGCCAAGGGAAGGCTGAAGCTGGACCTGGACAGCCTCCTAGAGAACAATCGCCAATGGGCAGCCGAGGTCGAAGATAGACGCCCAGGCTTCTTTCATTCGCTCATGCGGCAGCAAGCGCCCCAGTGGCTCTGGATTGGCTGCGCTGACAGCCGTGTTCCCGCGAATGAGCTCGTTGGCCTGCTGCCAGGAGAGCTGTTCGTGCATCGGAATATCGCGAATGTCGTCGCACATTCGGATTTGAACTGTCTCTCAGTATTGCAGTACGCGGTCGACATGCTCAAGGTCCAGGATGTCACGGTCGTTGGGCATTCTGGCTGCGGCGGTGTACGCGCCGCTCTCGATGGGATGCGCATTGGCCTTGCCGACAACTGGGTGAGACACATTCGGGATGTTGTCGAGAAGCACTCTTTGTGGCTCCAGACGCTAGCACCAGAGGTTAGATTCGACGCCACGTGCCGGCTTAACGTTCTTGAACAGGCCAGGAACCTCTGCTTGACGACGGTGCTACAAGACGCGTGGGCACGGGGTCAGACAGTCGCCGTGCATGGCCTCTTTTATGGGCTTCATGACGGACTACTAAAAAGTCTTGCTCTTACTGTACGGTCCTCAGACGAGGTGGACTGGATGTATGCACGGGCTGTGGCCGAATTGAAGTCAACGCACGCCTCATGCTTCGCCTCACAGCAGTGTGAGTGTGTGGCGTCCGCGCAGGTTCTCCCATGACAAAGCACGTAGTCGCATGCACCAAGATTGAAGCGCTTCACATCGTCGGGCGACGTGCCGCGGATGAACTGGAGCTTGACTATGAAACGGCTTGACGTAGTAGAGCTTTGCAGGCTTGACATGAGGCACGACATCCGCGTGAGCACAAGAGGTTCTGAATACGTCTTGGTGGGCTCGCCTTCTTCTCTCTTTGCCGGCCCATTACGGGCCAAAGTGGACATGCCGTTGCTCACAAAGGCGGTGCTGCAAAGCCTAACGACGCCGGCCCAAGGTCAGGAAGCCGCGAAATGTCGGAGACGCCAGTCAGCACGGCTAAGTCGTATAAGCAAAAAGCCCTTCGTCCCAGCGAAGAGCTCTCTTGCCTCCAGACCTCTCAGTCAATACGGCGTAAGGCATTCGGCAGCAGTTCGTACTGCCGCGTGGGGCTCACGCTTCTGGAATCAGAAATTTGACGCGATTCTTACCGAGCCAAGCCGGCGCACGGCCACGGCCAGTCCAAGTTGCACCCGTCTTGGGGTCTTGATACTTAGGCGGCAAGGATGATTTGGATTTTGCCGGAGCCTTAGCTGCCGCGCCTGCCGCGGGACGGCCACGGCGACGCTTTGGAGCGATGTCATCGGCAGTCAACTCATACTGCGCCATCAGGGCTTGAATCTGCTCGATAACACCAGCGACCTCTGTTGCACGTACTTCGATGAGCTGAGCCTCAATCTTTTCTTTTTCCGCCAGCAGTTGTTTGTATGTCGCCATTGTCTTTCTCCGTTTCTATAGTAACTCCAGCATCCTACATTATTTCCAAAATTGCAACTCACAACAACGGCCTTTCGACTTCCTGCACCAATCAATCAGTGCAGAAAGTCGCAGACGCCTTTAATTCGCCCGTCTACCGGTCGATACTCGTGGCGGTGCACGTGGCTTCCGTTGTGCTGCAATATCTATTGTCGCGACCTGAGCACGTCGAACAATTCCGCCTGCGCCGGTGCGGACCGCCGGATGAAGGGCTAGTTCAACTCCGTAGCGCCGATGCCGAGGATGGCCGACAAGGTCGTCGTTCTGGCGGTGGTGGGTCGGTATCGCACTGATTACATTCTTTGCCTGGGTTGGCGGCCCGCTCGGACTCGCCGTAGACTGGGCCATGGCCGCTGACCGTATCCGCCCTCCGCTCTCCCAGTATGAGCAGAAGCGTGACTTCAATGTCACGCCCGAGCCTGCTTCTCAGGTTTCCGGCCACTCGACGCCGGTCAAAGGCCTCTCTTTCGTCATCCAAAAGCACTGGGCAGGCCGTCTCCACTATGACTTTCGCCTTGAGCTCGATGGAGTCTTACTGAGTTGGGCTGTTCCCAAGGGTCCAAGCTTCGACCCGCAGCAAAAACGGATGGCCATCCACGTCGAAGACCATCCCCTCGACTATGCAAACTTTGAGGGCACCATTCCGCCAAAACAGTATGGCGCAGGCGTGGTTCTCGTGTGGGACCGTGGAACCTGGGAGCCGACAGGCGACCCACACGTGGGAATGAAAGACGGAAAACTCATCTTCCAGCTCCACGGGGAAAAGCTCGCCGGCCTGTGGGAGCTGGTGCGCATCTCCAAGCCTGAAGACAAGCAAGACTCGTGGATGCTATTCAAGAAGCGCGATGAGTGGGCAAAGCCGCTCGCCGAGTATGACGTCGTCAAGGCGCTGCCTGACAGCGTCATCGACAGACCGCTAGGACTGGTCGAGCAGCGCGAGCCGAAAACGTCTTTCGCGAATCCGCCCACCGCGGTATCAACAATCGACTTGTCGCTTGCTGCCAAAGCCGACCTGCCCGCGAAGCTAGGGCCACAGCTAGCCACCTTAGCAACCTCGCTGCCGAAAGGCGATGACTGGATAGTCGAGACGAAGTTCGACGGCTATCGCATGATGGCGCGCATCGACAAGGGACGAGTCCGCTTGTTCACGAGAGGCGGCCATGACTGGACCAATAAACTGAAGAGTCTCGCTGCCGAAGTAGAAAAATTGGGCATCACAAGCGCTTGGCTCGATGGAGAGCTCGTGGTCATCAAGGACGGACTCCCTGACTTCAATGCTTTGCAGAACGCTATGGACGGGGCTCGCAATGAAAACATCGTCTACTTCCTTTTCGATATTCCATATTGGGACGGCCAAGACCTCCGAAAGGTGCCCCTGACCTCCCGGAAAGCGCTCCTGGAGCAGCTCATCGGCGAGCCCACCGAGCGGATTCGAACCAGCCAGCGTTTCGACGCGCCGCCGGCGCAGGTTTTCAAGGCCGCATGCGAATTGGGGCTAGAGGGCTTGATGTTCAAGCGGCAAGACGCACCGTATGTGTCGACACGAACGCAAACGTGGCTCAAGGCGAAATGCACACTCTGCCAAGAATTCGTCATCTGCGGTTTCACAGACCGAAGCGGAGCGCCCCAGGAAGTCGGTAGCCTACTGGTGGGTTACCACGAGGATGGCAAGCTCCGCTATGCCGGCAAAGTCGGCACAGGTTGGGATGCCAAGACCGGCCGAGACCTGTGGACCCGCTTGACCGCAATTGAAGTTCCTTCTGCGCCGTTTGACGCCAAAGCCGTTAAGCCCGGGCGCTGGTCAAAGCGCACTGCGGGCAGCGAGCATTGGGTCCAGCCGCTGCTGGTGGCAGAGGTTGCCTTCGCCGAGTGGACGCCTGACGGTCACGTGCGACAAGCCTCGTTCAAAGGTTTGCGTACTGACAAACCGGCAAGCCAAATCACCCGGGAAGCGGCCAAGACCGCAGCTTCAGCGCCGGCACCCAGCTTGGTGAAGGTGACCCACCCTGAACGGGTCATCGACCCGTCGACGGGGCTCACCAAGCTCGACTTGGTTCGCTACTACGAAAGCGTAGCCGACTGGATGCTGCCCCACCTAAAGGACCGCCCACTATCGATGCTGCGCGCGCCCAATGGCATCACCGAAGAACTGTTTTTTCAAAAACACCCTGAGAGCAAGATGCCGGGGCTCAAAGAACACGACCCCGCCTTGTGGCCGGGCCACGCTGCTCTGCTCACCGTCGACAACCTGGACGCGCTTGTATCTGCTGCTCAGATGAATGTTGTGGAGTTCCACACCTGGAACTCTATGGCCAAGCGTCTCAACAAGCCTGACAGGGTCATCTTCGACCTGGACCCTGGCGAAGACCTGAAGTGGCCGCACATGCAGGAAGCGGCACTCCTTGTCCACACGCTACTGACTGAACTTGGGCTCAAAGCCTGGCTGAAAACCAGCGGCGGGAAAGGCTTGCACGTAGTGGTGCCGCTGTCGCCAAGGCTTGACTACGATACCGTGAAGGGATTCTCCCGGGCATTTGTACAACACATTGCCATAACCATCCCCCAAAGGTTTTCTGCTACGTCCGGGCCCGCCAATCGTAAGGGGAAAGTTTTCGTCGATTACCTGCGCAACGGGATGGGCCAGACGACCGTGGCAGCCTTCTCTGCCCGGGCCCGCCCTGGCTTGGGGGTGTCCATGCCAGTGACGTGGGAGCAGCTTATGTCGCTGAAAAGTGGCGCGCAATGGACTGTCGTGACAGCGCGCGAGTACCTTAGCTTCCAAACCGAGGACCCATGGAGTGGCTATTGGTCGACGCGGCAGTCATTGACGACAGCACTTAAGCGGCTAAGCTGACCTTAGCGCGCGTGCGCTTGCCTCAGTTGCTCAGTGCAACAGTGTCGAGGCGTGGAGGATAGTATGCCGGCCCGTTCCATCGCATCGTTGTCCCTTTCCTTCGGCTTGGTTTCCATACCGGTCAAGCTATACACCGCCACGGAGAGTGAGAGCGCCGTCAAGTTCAACTACATGTGCAAGGACGGCTCCCGTGCCAAGCAACAGTACATTTCGGAGAAGACCGGTCAGGTGGTTGAGCGTGCTGACCTGCAGAAGGGCTATGAGTTTGATAAGGACCGCTATGTCCTATTCTCGCCGGAAGAGCTAAAGGCGTTGGAGGAAAGCGCAAGCCATGTCGTCGAAATCGTGGCGTTCATTCCGGAGAAGACAGTCGACCCACTGTTCTATGACAAGGCGTACTTCGTCGCGCCCGACAAGCGGGGCGGCAAGCCCTATAACTTGCTGAAGGACGCCATGCTGAAGAGCGGCCGCTGCGCGCTGGCAAAGTGGGCGTCAAAAGGGAAGACGCATAGGGTGCAGATTCGCCCGGCAGAGGACGGCTTGGTGTTCCAGCAGTTGCTGTTCGCCGATGAAGTCCGGTCAATGAAAGACCTGCACATCGAACAGGTCGAGGTTTCCGACGCCGAGTTGAATCTTGCGCTGCAAATTATCGACCAGGCTGCAGAGGATAGCTACGAGCCAACGCAATACGAGGACGAAGAGAAGAAGCGCATCCTTCAGGCCATCGACGCGAAGATTGCAGGCAAACAGATTGTGTCGCCCGAACAAGTCGAGGTGTCGGCCAGCGGCCAAGTTATTGACCTGATGGAAGCGCTGCGAGCAAGCTTGGCTAAGGGTGGCAGAAAAGCCAAGCCTCCAGCGGCCAAGGCCAAAGCGCCTGTCGAGGAAGCCGCGAACCTCATAACGAAGGAGCGCAAGGGCGCGAAGCGCGCGGAGAATGTCCCTGAAGCACCCTCGCGAGTACGAACTCGGAAGTGACGGGTCCCGACTTGGAACATCACTACTCTTTTCGAGGTTTCCTTCGCGCCAGCCTTCACCAAGATACTCCGCTCACCGCAAAGCTGGCGGCGCCCGGTTGTCTTCGAACAGATGGCGACATTTCCTGGCCGCTTAACGGTCGTCCGCGCTACTAAGGACACTGTCGTTCCGGCCACCATCGGCGAGCCGCTCATTGCGAACGCTAGATGCGCGGAGCACGCGGAAATTGTAGACATCCTCAATACAGGCCACGCTCTCGGCTTGGCTTTGCGCGCACAGCCGGGGCTAGTCGACCGCCTCGGAAACGTCATCTGTCGCGCCATCCTTACCTGACAGCGCGGCAAATGTCGATTTTGGCTTGGCGCTACGCGCAGGCCGATGCCGTTCTATCGGATGGCGAGGCTGAATGGCTAGAGTTTCGGTTGCAACGAAAGCGTCAAATTCCGCGTTAGTCGTCGTCTCCATGGTGGCCATGGTATCCCTGGTGCCTGTGGCCCCAATACTCCGGACGATAGTATCCACCATGGTACCCGCCATCGTACGGAACCACGACGCAACCGCCGAGCAGCGTAGATGCGGCAATCAGCAATGCGAGAAAGGGCTTCATGGCGTTTCCACTAGTGTTGACAAATGCGGAGAGGCCAAGCCGGCATTCCAGCTAACTGGCACTCTCCAAAAAGCTCCTGCACTCGAGCTTCGTCGCGATGGCCTTTGCCTTGGCAACGTACCCCCCCCCCGTCCGCTCGATGGGAGCAGCTTACTGCTTCTTCGTCTTGTCTACATTGGCACTGGTTGCAGCCTTCGCAGCGTCGGTCTGTGTTCCCGGCTTCGCAACATCCGCCTTGGCCTTCGCCTTGTCGGAATCACTCGTTGCTTCAGTCTTCGCCATACCAGCCTCTGTATTGGCGGCCTTCATCTTGCTCGGCTTGTAGTGGGTGTCCTTGGCGGCAGACTTGTTGGCATCAGCTTTTTCGTCAGCCTTCTCCTTGCCGGCGCTGGCTTGAGTCTTTGCCACATCGCCCTGCGCGCTGACACTCTTCTTGTTCTTATCGGCTTTCGCCTGCGTGGCGCTCTTCTCCTTGACGACCTTTACCTGGTCTTTCGTCGCCTCGCCTTGCGGCTGAGTCGCGGAAGCCGGCACACCAGTCTGCGCGAATACAGTACCGACGAGGGCTGCGGAGGCGAGAGCAACGAACAGCTTCTTCATGAGATGAACTCCTAGGGAATTTTAATAGCTCGGCAATGCACCGCGCTTACAGGCAAAAACGGTATTGCCCCAAGCCGAGTTGACCCACAACTCGTGACAATCCGTAAGTTCTGAAACAGGCAAACCTGATTCGCAAGCGTGGCCGAATGTGCCTCCACTCTCAGCGCGGGTTCCTTCGTCCTTTCGGAAGTACTCCGACCCCGGTCCCACGCCGAAAATGCGCGGCTATGTTGTAGCCCGCCCCAATCCGGCTGGACAGCAAGCGCCCCCACATCGCGTTACAGAAAGTAACCGTTGTACGAGTCCGCTAATACACCATTGAACCAAGCCGGCCTAGAGTCTCTGTAAGAGGAAACGGAGTAAACCATGCGAAGGGTCGCAGCACTTTTGATACTTGCCGGGGTGACCGGACTTGCCTCGAACGTTGCTCAAGCGCGGGTGGACGTAGGTATCGGCATCGGCATCCCATTGCCAGCGGTTGTCGCCCCTCCCCCTGTCTACTACGAGCCTGCGCCGGTGGTTGTCGAGCCCCCGCCTGTGGTAGTTGCCCCGGGCTACTATTACGACGACTGGCGGACCCGTGCCTGGCAGGAGCGTGCGTGGCGGGAGCAGCGCTGGCGCGAACGCGAGTGGCGCGAGCGCCGACGCGAATGGCGACGCTGGCATGACGACTACGATGACTAAGATGGGTGCGCGCTATGCTCGTGGTTAACAGCGGGAACGCCAAGGCGTTCGTCATCACTCTTTGGATTCACAAGTAATGCTATGAGGCCGCGCCGTGCGACCAAGGCAGACTTTCGTGATGTGGAAGCATTGCTTCGGTCGTGCTCGCTGTCCGTTGGCGGAATACATAGCGAAGCGGTGCAATTTCATGTCAGCCGAGGCCGGACCGGCCTTCTTGGGTGCGCCGGTATCGAAGATACTTGGCGACCGTGTGGCCGTACCCCCAGAATTGCTGGCTTTTCGTGAATTTTCCGACACCAGTGTCAGCACTGCGGCAGCCATGAGGGTCGAACTCTAGCGTCTGCTTCCGCATGTATCGCCAGCTTTCTCCGTGCCTTCGAGCATTGGCTCACGGCAGGACGTGGCGGATATCCAAGCAATATGTCGCAGGAGTTCAACGGCTGCTATTAGCTAACCAGATGAGTGTTAGTGGCGCCATTTCGAACATAACGTCCGCTGCACTATTCCTCGCCTCGCGCCTGGACCGCTAATATTGAACGCCTTAATTCTGATATAAACGATTCTTAATTCCCACCCTGGACACTCGCCAAGTTCTGAGCCCAGGAAAATGAGACCAGCTCTTGTTCAATCCGCGAGAGGCGCACGCAGAGACCCCCCTCCCTGCATTTCGTCTGTTGCTATTTCACAAAACGATACGCAGGTCGGCAGTTTGTGACGTAGAGTTCAAGCGCTTTCTTAAGATTGTCATGAAGCGTATTGCAGTCAGCGGTTAGCAAGTACCTTAGTCCGAGGTCATGACACTTGTTGGGCCCTATGGAGCGCTGCAGCAATCAAGAACCGGAGTGATGGAGGGAAACATGAAAAGCACGTATGAGCGATAGGTCGAGGATGAGTGCCGAGCGTCTGCGGTGTGAGCGTTCATTGCCGACTCGTCGCAAGCAGACCAAACAGCAATCACCCAACTTAAACTTGAGCGATGAAGAACATGCTTGATGGTACTGGCCTTTCGCTGTGCGTTGCCGAACATGAAATCGTGCCTGCCAATGATAGTGACACCCGTTGCGAGGCAATCGATGAGACGGACGCCATCCCGACCACGAACGCCCCCATGGCCGCTGCGCCAGCATTGTTTGCCACGTACCAGATTTGCTGCCGGGCGTTGAGTCAGGACTCAACCCTGAGCCCGCTCGAACAGCGTGTTGTCTTTCTCGTACTCGCGGTTGCTAGTGGCCGCAACTACGATAGGGCGGCATCTGGCGAGGCCGCCTGCATCGCCAGTGAGACATTTGGAAAGATAGTGGCGGCAATCCGTGCCGGCAAGCCTCTGGCCGATGCCCGGCTTCGCGCCCTCGTCAGCTTTACACGGGCCATGTTCATCCATCGCGGTCGCCCTAGCGAGCATGAGGTCAAGACATTTTTTCATGCTGGCTACTGTGAAAAAAATATTCTGGACATCATTCTGGCAATCGCGGCGAATACGCTAGACAGCTATACCAGCCACGTATTCCATTCGAAAGCCAGCGGACCCGCGTTGTCGGTCGGCTAGCAGGGTCGCTACAGTATCGTCAAAATTTCCTGGCAGGGCCGAAGGCATGTACAGCAAGTTGTAGCCTCAATCACGGCCCTGGAAACAGCTTCGCATGATTACACCGCCCCGGAGTTTGGGAGCGGCTGTGTCGTATAAATTCCAAACAACCTGTTTTGCGTTTGAAGCGGGCGCCTGATAGCATTTTGTCGGCAACCATCGCCGATGGCCGGGACAAGTAAAGTTACACCCGCCTAATCTAATCCAGAGAAAAGAATGAAACGAATCGCAATCATTGGAGCACTTGGCGGTGCACTACTCGTAATCGGTTCCATTGCGCAAGCGCATGTAAACGTGGATATTGGAATCGGCGTTCCTGGCGTCGTCTACGCAGAACCAGCGCCAGTCTATGCGCCCCCGCCGGTGTACGCAGCACCGCGGCCAGTCTACGTTTCTCGCCCTGTGGTCGTGATTCCTGCGCCCGTCTACACCGCCCCCTACTGGCGGAAACGCGATAATGACGACCACCAAGGCGAGCGGCACTGGCACGGGCGGGGCCGCCGTGAGCACGGTGAACACCGCCGGCACGGGCACGACGACTAACAGAAGAAACCGCCCCGCAAGACAGGGACAGACTCGCGCCTATGGGCGAAACGGCAGGGCAAAGAGAGAGACCGCGCTGCAAATACAAGGGCATCAGGATGCCGCTTTCTACCCAGGGATTCCGCGTGAGGCACCGCCTCGCGCGAATGCGGATAGGCTCGGCGCACAATCCGCAACGACAGTTGCGCTGCTTGTCCCACTCTGAAAGAGGTTCTGACGCAAGACAGTGGCCGACCGTTGACCCTTGACGGCTTCGGAGGCACGGCCCTTGCTGAGCCTCTAGGTTGACGCAGCAAATGGCAAGGTACCCTCAAACACGGCCCCATTGAGAACCTTGGCATGTCGGCCATGACGATGTCATTCCCGGTGAAGGATAAAGCGAGCCTCTCCAAGCCGAAGGAAGGCGATAAGGTCAATGCGACCTTCGATAAGGTCAACAGTGGCGCTACAGTTATCCGCATTGAACCAAGGTAAGACCAGGGAGCGCGAGACGCCAGATATCAATGCCGCGCCCACGGCTAAATCGCAAGGCCCATCAACCGGCGTGCGCCGCGCGCCAGCTCCCTCCTTAAACGACACTCTGGCGCAAGGCGCTAGCCTACCTAAGAACTTTACGAGTTCTAAATATTGATTTTTATAGGACTCTTGCTGAGGAAGAAGTTTTTAGCAAACGTAGGTATCGAGTTTAGCCATTTCCCGCCCGAGTTAGCGCTTTCCGGCCTGCCAGTGCCGAGCCCCGCTGCCGCACGACCACATTCCAACGGGGTCTCGCGCCACCTAATCGAAGCTGCTTCAGCCCAGTGCTGCGTCCACCGCTGTGGCAAGTTCAATCGCGGTCCCGTCCAAACTTTCACGGCCTTTCGCCAAGCTGGTGAGCAGCCGCGCGTGCAGCAAGTCGGCCAATGGCACGGGCACCGTGACCCCCTCGCATTGACGGACCCAGGCCTTAGCCTGACTCAACGGCCACCTGGTGGGACGATTCCCAAACTTGTGTCACGTTAGCCATATCCCCGCAGCGAGCGGAACCAGGTACCTGTGGGCGCGCTTAGGCGCGAGCGGCGCCGATGTGACCGCTCTGGGTAGGCTCTCCCAATTGCGCCGTACCCCAATTGAGGTAGTCCGAATGACCGAGGTTGCGACCACGAAACTGGGGGGGGGTGCGTTCATACCCTGCTACCATCCCCGAGATGGGCCCAGCTGCAAGCACGGGGGGAAGCGGCCATCAAATTCCCTAGCAGAGACATCCCCAAGGCGCGCGCAAGATTCGGTGGGCAGTGCGATGCTTAATGCTTTGCGCCACGGCACCACACCAGTAAGCCGAAGTACACGGGTGCGCACCTCCCTGGGCTCGGGGTATCGCGAAACATGCAAGGGAAGTATCTCCATATAAACGCGCCGCCGCACCTCATAGCTGAGCACACCTTTCGTGTCACGGCGAATCAACTCTGCGTGCGCCACCTGTATATGCAGATATAGCGCACGGAAGACCAAGGCAAGAACCAGCGCCGCTGCTATCAGCATCACGATGCTCGTTAGTCGCCATGGGGCTTCAATCGAGTCGACGGCACATGTAATGCGTCCTCGCGCCAAAGCGTCGAAGGAATTCCTTCGATAGCTGCATTTCCTGCGGCATGTCGTCCAAGGCGGTAAGCGTAAACCCGAAACGGGCAAAGAATGTGGGATGCTCAGGCGTGAGCACTGTAGCCTTGGTGCAGCCATTGGCACGGGCGCGCATCAAGATGGCCCTTACAAGGTGGGTGGCAACGCGGTGACCCCGGTACTCACCTAAAACCGCGACGGCTTGGATGATGGCCGTCTCGCCATACATTTCGCCGCAGGCGCAGCCGATTACGTTCTCACCTAGGACGGCCAGACTGCAAAAGCGCCCCGTGGTGTCTATATCGCCGCTCGGCAAACCGCAGGAATGGAACACCTGCGAGATGGCTTGCATATCTGCCGACCTGGCCGCACGAATCCGCATATCTTTTATCATTCTTTTTATCCTGCCTTCCGACACACGTGCAAACCTTGAGGCAGTATGTCGCAAGAATTAGAGGCATGCCATCGGCCAAATGTATGGGTAGCACTGCTTCAACCATAATCTCCGCCTGCGCTATTCTTCGGCTTTCGCCGAGCGCCAGCCAACGTCGAATTAATTAATTCTGATATGAACGATTTTTAATTCCGCATGCGACGGCCAAGTGAAGTCCTGAGTCCACGACAAATGAGGCGAGGTTCCGCTCACACGTCGCGATTGGTTCCATCAGACCCGAGCCTCCTATGCTCAAGTCTTATCCCAAAGGACATCACTCCCACCAGCATCCCACCCTCGCCCGGTTGTCCATCGCCGAAGGTAAACCCGAGCGACGGACCGCTTGGTGCTAGGGAGGCGACACGATATGCTAAGGACACAAAAGCTGCTGGCAGCGAATCCCGCGCCGGAGCTCAGCGTTTTGACAACTTTCCTTGCATGCAAGTTTGCATGCTTTTGGCTTCGAGGATGAGAGGGCAACTGGTATCGTGAAGTGGTTTAACAACGAGAAGGGCTACGGCATTATCACGCCGGACAATGCCGGCAAAGACCTGTTCGCGCATCACTCGGAAATCCAAGGTGCCGGGTTCAAGACGCTCGAGGAAGGCGCGAAAGTAGAGTTCGAAGTCACGCAAGGCCAAAAAGGCCCACAAGCATCAAAGATTCGTAAGCTATAGGCGCTCGTGTCCAGCAGTACAAAATGAGAGCCTTTCTAATAGCGCCACCCATTTCACATAGGTGTTGTAACCGGGGTGATTGCCCAGAATCCTTGCAAACGGTTTGCAGGAATTTTTATTTTCGGAGATTTTTTTCGGAAGCACGCCCCAGCCCTGAACTGAGGTGGCCGCATTCCATCGGGCTCTCGCGCAGCCGAAGTCAAAGTGAGGTTGACTCTCGAGCTCGGGCGGCAGATTGGGCAGGTGTTGCTCGGGCGATACTTCTCTCGTGCACGACTACGTCTTGGCCTCCCCTGACTGACCGCCAGCAGCGCTTGATTGCCGGTCCAAACGTCGAAGACGCACAATCATTTCTTTTTCAGCTTGTTTGTCGCCATGGTCTCTCGCGGCTTCGATTCCCTTCCGAAATGCTACACGCGCATTCGCATCTTGGCCGAGGTCCACGTAGAGAACCCCGAGGGCCCGCCAAGCGCCAGAATAGTGCGGGTCTAACTCGGTAGCTTTGACAAGATGAGGAACGGCAGTGGCCAACTCTCCTTGTTGCTGGTACGCCAGTGCAAGCGTGACTCTGAGCAGAACGGAGTCCTGGCCAGCGGCGAGTCGTTGCTCCAGCGGCGCTATCGAGAAATTTGGCATGGTCATGGCCCTCCTCCCTCTCGCCCGACAAGCGTACTGCGGACCTATACACTGGGCCCGTACCGCGGCTTCGTTTCAAGGCCAACGCGCGAATGAAGGGAACGTGGTCGGCGAGAACGGACACGATGACGAATGTTGCTGGATGGCTTACCGCCAACTTCGTACCAACCACACTTTGCCATGGAACTTGGAGCGGCGCGTCGACGATGCGATTCAGTGGGTGACCGAGACCACCTGCCCGGAAATGTCTTCCAGAATACATTTCTGGTAAACCTGTGCGACCACCGCCGCCTGAACACCCTTTGCAGGGTCGCGTCCCATCGCTTCGAGCGTCTCCGACACCCATCCCGGGCTGACGACATTCACGCGAATCTTGCCTTGCAATTCGAGCGCTGCTGCCCGCCCGAACGCCTCGATGCCGGCGTTCACGGTGCTCACTGCAGCGCCACCGAGCATCGGATGCTGCGCGAGCAGGCCACTGGTGAGCGTAACCGAGCCGCCCTGGGAGATGTATGGAACCCCATACCGGACAAGATTGACTTGCCCCATCAGCTTATTGGCTAGGCTGAATGCGAAGTCATCGTCGGTTAGGGCTGCCAAGGGAGCAAATTTCACGGTGCCGCCTACGCAGACCACCGCGTCAACCGTGCCCACTTGTTTGTACATCGCCAGAATCGACTGCTTGTCGGAGATGTCCACTGAGACCGCCGAACGGTTACGACTGGCCCCTATCAGCTCATGCTCTTCCGAAAGTAAGCCCACAATTTCTTTCCCAAGGAGCCCTGTGGCTCCAACGACCAGTATGCGCATACGCCCTCCTGATGAGAGATGATGGGGTTAGCCAGCGGCCCCACAGTACCCAACTCGTTTTCAAGACGAAATAGCCTGTCGCACAGCATACGCCTTGTCGCAACTGCGCGGAGGCAGTCCGTGGTTGAGCACTGAGCGCCAAGGAATAGCCACACTCGCGCAAGCAATCGCCCTGCCATTCCCGTAGCCAGTGCATTTGCGGTAGCTATCGGGCACAGGAGAAATTGCCCCAGATACGAAAAGTAAGGTCGTCGGGAACACGGTGTCCCCGGCGAACCCCGTCCCAATGCCGTTCTCGCCGTCTTCTATCACTCCGACAACATGGCGCTAGGAAAAGTGCGGGGTGAGACTGGTTTCGACGCGCATCATCAACTGATAGCACTAGGCTTCGTTGATTTCCTTGAGCCACGCGCCTGCATCATTGCATTTGTACTGCAGCACGGTTCGGAACGCGCTCCGTGCCTGCACCAACACAAATTTCCCGGCGCGCGTCTATACGATGCGATGGCGGGAACGTTCACATTGCCAACGAAGAGGTTTCCAGAGTGGAGGCCCGTCAGGGCTTTGACCAGAGCGCCACGAGTGCATAGATAGCGGCTGGCATAAGAAGAAGAGCGGCTAGCCCCAAGTAGTACCTTGCACCGTGATGAGGTGGCTGCGCATGGAAATGGTGAACTATCAGCTTCATATTGTCCTACCCATTGGCTGAGACTATAGAAAGGACGCTTCAAGCATAGGCATTTCTCGCGTACTTGCATTGGCACAAGCAAGCTGTATGCCCGCCGCCGCAAGAAGGAGACCTTCAGTGCGGCAACCACGCCCCAGTCCGGAGTGAACTGCTGCGCGGCAATCTTTGGCCGACCTGAGACCGTTGCGCCCATGCAGGCGGGAAAATCCAACCCAATGCGCGCCTGCGCGCCTGCAGAAGAAGAGGCAATAAGGGAGCTGCATGAGGAGACGAGCACTGATGGGCGGTGCTACTGCCTTTCTGCACCCAGGTTGCGGGCAGGTGCGGGGTGGTAGATACTGAACACGGGTGACCTGCGAGGGTTGCCCGACTTCTTCGTGGACGTTTGGCCCTTGGTCTACCCGGCTGAGGGCATCTTTTTCTGTTGGGTGGTTGCTTGCCGGTATGTGGCCAAGGCGGGCTACCTACGTTGCCACGGTAACCTTGCGAGAGTCTTGAGCAGCCCCACGACGCTGACGTCCTCGTCGATGGCGTCCCAATGCAGACCAGTCGCCGAAATGCGAACAGCTTGACGTTGTTCCGGAGTGACTTTCGCAAGTTGAGGAAGCCACGCTAGCGGAACGCGAAGGCTCCGGCCGTCTGAAAGGTCCACGGTAAAGCTCGCCTCATCACAGTGCACCGCTACTGCGCAGGGGTCCATGGCATTGCTCCAAAGGCGGATGTGGCCAGAAAATCAAACTCCTTCGATGACACGATATCACCCCCTCCACGGCTGAAAACTTATCGGAAACACTGCCCTGTGCAGACAATGCCACCCTGCGCGATTTGGAATCAGGGAGAGCATCGCTCTACGCGCGGCGCGCGAGACCACGAGCCTTCAACGAAACGGGGGACAGGGCCGAGGAGGGATTTCCCGGATTCTCACTCGGATGGCCTTCCTCTTACACTCACGGCCCTCATCATTACCTTCGTTAGAGCTACATAGGGTGCGCGTTCGTCCCCCAAAAAAAGACCCGCGTCGCCGGAAGCTGGTGACGCGGGTGGTAGCAGGACTACATCGCCAGTCTATGAAGAATTAAGAGTTATTAATCTGAGAATTAACCAGACTTTTCCGGCTTATCTCTTGGCCATTGCGGTCTTCACCACCGATGGCATGGTAGGCGGCCCGCAAGTCCCCATAACGCAGCGCTAAGGTTAACCCGCACCCCGGTGATATCAGTCTTATTCGGCACTTGCCTGACACTGAGTTGTCATCTGGGTTCAGTTAAATGCGCGAGCGGTTACTGCAGCGTCATCGGCGAGTTCATCGCCGCTGCCGGCCAGCAACACTCTGGCATGCCTGCCACAACAAAAAAGAACGCCCGTTCGCGAGACACCGCCAAGCGAAACCGGGCATAGCAAAATTTGAAGGTCAATATGCATCAAGCTCTCGTTTCTCCGATGACCACGAACGACGCGTCGCTACCCGGCGCTCGCAGCGGGAGAAGGACTCGCTGGACTGTTTCGTCTGGCATCGAGGCCCTGCGCCACGAAGCGGCAAGGCTGCGGGCAGCGGCTCAGGCAAAGTTGACCCTAGCCGGCACTCTTGCCATGCCCCGAAACCCTACTGACTTGCTTCAGCAGGCCGCGATGCTCGACAGGGGTGCTGACGTGCTGGCGCTGACCAACTGGAATTGATTCAGTTCGCTTTCTCCTTTCTCAAATTAGGATATGCGGTAGCGAGCAGTCGCTCCATTTTCAGCTTGAGCGCCCCCAAGGCGCGCTACAGTGGTAAACCCTAGACCGGCTTGGCTGCAAGGCGTTTCCTCGGATATGCTGGTGACTCGGACGACTTTCCTGCAATCGAGGGCGAGATTCCCATGGTGCAGTATTATGTCTAGATTGGGTTTTTATTTCTGCATGCGGTATGCATGCGCGTTGCTTCGAGGATGAAATGGCGACTGGCATTGTGAAGTGGTTCAACAACGAAAAGGGCTTTGGGTTCATTACGCCCGACGGCGGTGGCTCGGATTTGTTTGCGCACCACACGGAAATCCAGGGTACGGGATATCGGTCCCTGGATGAGGGCGCCAAGGTGGCATTTGAGCCGAAGCAAGGTCCCAAGGGCTTGCAAGCCTCGCAGATTCGCAAGATGTAGTCGCCGTTGCACCTAGGCAGTCGAGATGGAAGAAAGGCCCTTCGCCGTGACGAGGGGCCTTTTTATTTCTGGCAACACTCTGCCGCTCCGGCGCATCCACACGAGCCAGCAGCCAACTGCAACCAATACGCCAATCGCGGCTCCGCAAATAATCTACGAACACGTCGCAGTAAAGGCCCTTCTCCGGCCGTCAAAACCCGTACAAAGCCCAATGCCCCGGACCGGTCTTATCAATCACAATGAGTGACTGAGACAAACTGACCCTGACCTGAACGTTTGCTGCAAGTACATGACTACGACCGGCCTGGTGGAACGCTAACGAAATGGCACGCAAATTGCCTGACCCAAATAAGGGAATCCGTTCTCATTGGGGAGAATCATCGTGCTGACAGTCATGGTTCTGCTGGTATTCGCGCTTGTCATGCGCGCCCTATACTTGCATCTGCACTTCGCGCGCGAAGAGTTGGTTCGACGCGAGGAGAAAGGGATGCTCACCTGTGAGGTCCGGCGGCATGTTGGCATGGAGGTGCTTCCATCGCACGTTTCCGAGTATCCCGTCCCCAGAGAGGTGCGTATTCGCGTCGTCAGGTTCACCGTCATAGTGCTATGGCGCAAGGAGTATCACATTGCCCTGCCTGCCGATGCCTGCACGCACCTTGGAGATATCTCCGCCGACGAAACTGATGAGCGCTTCCCTGCTTGGGTGCAACACCGTCCTTCCTAAGCAGGGGAGGCCTCACTCCTCGCCGCGAGTGGCACGCCCCCGGACTACCCAAAGCTGAGGCCTTACTCCGACCTCGACGCGGAAATGCTCAAAGCTTTCCCCCTGCCGTCACGGCTCTTCGCCGCCAGTCGCGTAACCAATCTGGTCGCCCGCACGTCAGTTTTTCGTATTGGTGGCGCGTCGCGCTACTTCGCAGCACCGACCATGTAGTCCACCGCGGGTTACACCCCCGTCACCCGAGCCCCCCACGTCCGTAGAATGCCCGAATTTTATCGCCGACCGACCGGACGGGATGCGATAAGTTGAAGTCCGCAAGTTGCCGTCACCGCGTCAAAATAACTTTCAAGTCAGATTTGTAAGCCGGCACAGCTTTGTCACTCTGGGTGTTGCCAACAGTAGCATTTGACAACAACCAACGGCTGCGCGATGGGATTCATTGCAACGGTAAGCAATATTGAAGAGTCGCGGCGGGCTTCCTGGAGCCCCGTTTGGCATCGACGGGGACCCCTCAATGCCAACCTACGCTCCGTTCGGCCTCTCAACCCAAATTGGGTCGGATACTTCCTTAGCTGGAAGCTTGCGGCCTCGCCCTCAATGGTCTGGCAGAAGTCAAGTGCCGGTTGGTTACGCGGGTGGTCACAATGACATTGTCGCCAGTACATATTGACTTTGATTTTTTTTACGTCAGAATTAAATAACACTTTAGGCAGATGGGCCGCTCTCCGCGCTTGCAAACGAATTCCAGCAAGGCCGCACGCGTGACGAGCGTCCTGCCATTGTACAAAGTGGACAGACGGCATTGAGTTGAATTCAATAGCATGCAGAAATAGACCGGTGACCCGTACGTCGGACGATGTAAGTGGAGACAGGAATGACGACAGCCCGAGCTGGAACCAAAGGAGAAGCCGTTAGGCTCTTGGCGGCAGAAGGGATAGCACGAGTCGAACTGGATTACGAGTTAGGTTGGCAGGATGCAATTGAACTCGGGCGTTTAGGCCAGAAGGCTGGCATCTGCGTGGAGTATCGCGGGCACGAGAACATTGCTGTGAGGTCCCACACTGCACTTATCGCGGGCCTCATTCGACCGAAGGTCTCCTTCAGACAACGAAATCTCTACTGCCAGTTCGCATTGACCGAACTGACAGCCAAGGACTTGGCGACCTTGGAGACAAAGGCAATGAAGCTGGGAGACTACATCCTGGCTGGGCATCTACTGCGGGAGGTCGATACAGTTTGGGCCTGAGTAGGCTCCGCTTGAGCGGAGCTTCCGTATCGACAACTTGCGCGCCCAGTTCTTGGCGCTAATTGTCGTGCCTCAAGGCAGTCAAGTTCAGCATAGCGCCACAGGGAGAGGCCATAGCGTCCGAGTGCTTCGCGTCTGCACTTCTGGTTGTCGTGACTTGGCTTTCCCGCTATATTCCTTGGCAACGTGACCCATAGACGAGATTTCGCCGTGACCGTCCATGTTGCGCACAATCGAGCCAATGCGCTTGAACAGATATTGTCACAGGTGACTGGAACGGTTGACCTGGACTATGAGGCCGGTTGGGAAGATGCCCTCGAACTTGGAAGGGTTGGGCAAAAGTACGGCGTCGCCGTTCAGTTCAGGACCCTTGAACATATCGCCGTGCGCACTCCAGAAGCCCTGGCTCAGGGACTGCGAGCACCGAAGAATACCTTCAGGCAGCGGCACCTCTATTGCCTCTTCGACCTAACCTTGATGACCGACGCGCTCCTGACGGAGCTGGAGGCACGTGCCATCGAGCATGGTGATTACATCTTGGGTGGCCACCTACTCAAGGAAGCCACGCTTGTCTGGGAGTGAGCGAAGACGCCAGCCGGCGCCACGAGCTGTACCTGCTGGCCATTCCAGTTTCAATGCGCACGCAGAATGCGAGGCCATCTAGTGCCTGACTTTGGTCATGGCATTCAGAGGCAATGCCGCCATCGGCTTCGAAGCCGGCTTGGCTTTGCGTGCCAGCTCGTCGACGTCGTGCAATTTAGCGCGCAGTTTTCCAGCTAGACATTAGCACCGACCTGCGCAACGCTAGTCGGTGGCGATTTTCAGTTTCCTGCACCCGTCGAATCGTCGCATGAACGTCTTGGACAGCCTTACTTCCTCAGGCATCGATTCAAGCTCGGCAAGCGAAAAATCGCAGTGATTACGGAGACCGAGCCGCCCAGCAGTGATGAGCACTGCCTTAGTACAGCCATCTGAGCGAGCACGCGTCAGCACGCTGCCGACAAGATGGGTTGCAATTTGATGACCTCGGTATTCATGGAGCACGCCGACGGACCGCACGACAACTGTCTCTCCGTATTGCTCAGCACAAGCACAACCCACCACCCGTTCGCTTAATACGGCGATATGAAAGAAGCGCGACCCCTGGTCGACGGCGTCGTTAGGCAAGCTACAACACTCGAGAACATCCACGATAGCGGACCGGTCTGCCTCTCCTGCCGCTCGAATCTCCACACCTCTCATCATCTCCGGCATCTCCTCGTGTCATATTGCGAGCTGAATACGGCAGGGAAACACATAGATGTAACACCCAAAAGTGTCGGCTTCTAGGCTAACACTTGCGTCAGGCAAATGGAATGCGCGGGACAATGCGGTGCCAGCGTAGACCAAGAAATCTCTACTTAGCCTACGGATGCCCGCGCTCCCGCTCACGCCTCTGGAATCAGAAACTTGTCGCGATTCTTCCCGAGCCAAGCCGGTGCCCGACCACGTCCAGTCCAGGTGGCGCCAGTCTTGGGGTCCACATACTTTGGCGGCAGCGAGGCCTTCTCCTTAGCCGGAGCCTTAGGCGTGCTACCAGCCGCAGGGCGTCCACGGCGACGTTTCTGTGCAATGTCGTCGGCCGTCAACTCGTACTCTGCCATCAAAGCCTGGATTTTCTCAATGACGCCAGCGACCTCGCTTTGACGAACTTCGGCGAGCTGGGTCTCCAGCTTTTCCTTCTCTGCCAGCAATTGCTTGTAGGTAGCCATGCTGTCTCCTTGGGTTGATATTGGAGCCATCGTACCTGAGGTCGTTAAATATCGCGACTATCAATCGATAGCGGTGACGAAGCTTCGCATCTGACGGCCAAACCGCCGCCTCGCTCTTATAGGACCCCAGAAAGGGGACTACCGGCGCACGTTCGATACCATGAGTGCGCAGATGGCTGATGGACGGTGCCGCCCTAGACGAATGAAATACACTATCCTGACAGCGCCACCGGGCTAACAGGCGGCTCTGGGCGGCTACCGACATGGGATGGCGCGTCAACACGTCTAATGTTGAGGGCATATGGCTAGGCTACATAAGGAACAACATCGTCTCGAAACCATCGGCTGGTTGCGCGCTGCCGTGCTCGGAGCCAATGACGGCATCATATCGACGGCAGGCCTCGTTATCGGCGTGGCATCAGCACACACCGCCCATGGAAATATCGTGCTCACGGCCGTAGCGGGGTTGGTGGCTGGGGCCATGTCGATGGCGACAGGGGAATACGTATCTGTCTCTTCGCAGGCAGATACTGAAGAGGCAGCTTTGATTGAAGAGCAGGCCGAACTCGATGCCGATTTTCCGCGCGAGCAACAAGAATTGATTGCAATCTATATGCGTCGTGGCCTGGATTATCCGCTTGCTAAGCAGGTTGCCGAAAGGCTGATGGCCCACGACGCGCTTGGCACCCATGCACGCGATGAGCTAGGCATCTCGAAAGTGACCTCCGCCAAGCCGTTGCAAGCAGCGTTGGCTTCTGCCTGCAGCTTTTCGGTGGGCGCCGCCCTGCCGGCTGCAGTTGCCGCACTAGCTCCCGAATCGGCCTTGATTCCAGCCATAGTCATCTCTGCCTTGGCATCACTTGCCTTCTTGGGCGGTCTGGCCGCAAAAACGGGCGGCGCGAAAGTCGGCCCAGGCGTTATCCGCGTAGTGTTCTGGAGTGCTTTGGCAATGGGTGTGTCGTCAGGTGTTGGCACGTTGTTTGGCGCCGTAGTCTGAAGCGCCGCAATCGGACAGATGTCCCCGTCGGGTTCACGCAATCCGCGTACGCAGCTCCGGAAATAAAAGCGGAAATGCTTCGTTGAAGTCCCGCTTCAGCGCCAGCAACCGGCTATTCCTCCGCGCCTCAAACATCAGGGAATTTGCGCTAGCGATGGTTCCATCCTGGCCGTAGCTACGCCGGTCTTGATAAGGCCACCAAGTACCGCATCCGGACAATTCACGACAGCATCGACCGTAGCAGGACCCTGCGAGCAGAACGCCCCGATGGCGCAAGTGATGCTTTGAGCAAGCTCTGCGCTCACCCCAAGCTGGGCGGCAAGCTCGGCCGGGAGTTGCGTAACATCCGTGGGCATGTCGTTCTCCTTGCTACGCTGGGAATTCTTGTTGTACGGAGCCTAGAAGTTCCAGGCAAGCTCCGCATCGCCGACTCTGTCCCCATGAACGCCCATCAAATGTCGCCGCAGATTGCCCGCAAGTCGGAACCGGTGAGAAGGCGATTTCTATCTGCAGCGTTTAGTGCGTCCCTGGCTTCAATCATGGGCACGAAACCTCTGTAGCCACTATCTACCAAGTATTTGTCTAAGGCGAGATACATATCGGACTCGTCCGGCTCATCAGTTACCAGTGTTATATGCTGACACTCTGCGAGTTCAAATGCCCCTCTCCATTTCGGACGCAGCAAGTCAGCTACAGTTCCGCGTCCTTGACACCAGGTCAGGGCCGACAGCGCGACTTGACACCAACGCTTCTGCGCAACTGAAGCTGCGCTTGGAATATCCATAAGCCACAGACGCCAGCTCTCCAAGTTTGCTAGCACTCTGGCATACATTTTCTCTGCTGATGGCTCAACATGTCCGTTGTTGAATGAAGCAAGCGCTGGTAGGTGCGGCGGCGTCTCAATAATGCTTAGAGTCTTTCCAGCATGTTTGTCTAGCGCCAGAGCCGGGCCGGATGCGACCTTATCCAGCACTATTTCGGCTCGATGAATATTGTCCGCAAAAGCTCGGCGGACTGCGTAACGGGGTACATCAAGCTCGATATTGATATATGGAAGCAGCTTCTTGCAATCAGAGATAATCGCTTCCACTTCGGCGACGACTTCCTCAAGCGCAGACGTAAGCGGGGCGTGAAAACCTGTTGACAGGTCGAGCACAAAGCTTGGGTCAAAGTCTTTCCCATCCCCCAAAAACGGGTTATTTCTGTATCGCAACTCGCTCTGCTCAACATCCTTGCGCGTCAGTCGGAGACCCAGCCAGCGAGCCTCGGTAATGTCCCTTTCTGTGATTACGCCGAGAGCATAACCGCGAGCGTTCGACGTTACGCGCACGCCTTCCACCAGAAGGTCGGCATGCATGTGAAGATGACCGTGTACCCATGCCGCAATCTTCGTCCTATGCTCTGCAAGTAAGGGCTCGAGAGCGCTTGCGTACGCACCCACCCGAACGAAGTCCGGATGATGCCGCATATCGGACCAATTGCTCGGATTCAATACACCTTCGTCAACCCCGAAACTAGATAAGCATCGTCGGCTAGGCGCGTGGTGGGTGACAACAATAGTTGGCCCCGAAAATGACTCTGATAGCTCATCCTCCAACCATGCAACTGTCTTCTTGTGAATGCAGTAAGCGATTGCCGGTGAGAATGCAATAGTTCCTTCAGTGGACCCTTTGGGTTCAAGGCCTGGCAATTCGGCCGAGGTGAGCAGACCACGAACAGCGTCCGCATTCCCACTTTGCTGATACCACTCCGTCGCGCTTATGTAGCGATAGTCTTGCATATGCGTTGCCGCTGACTGCACCAACGCGGGATGCCATTCACCAAAATCTGTCCACAGGGTCGCACCGAGAAAACGCACACCGCCGATGACTACGGATTCTTGCTCCAACACGTGTACATCCGTGCCGCGCGCCAGATTACGCGCTGCTTCCACAATCGAGCCGATATCGCGGTCCCACGCTTCGTGGTTGCCGAGCACGTAGACAATCGGCACTCCTAGTCCAGCGAGCCACGGGACCGCCAGTTCGACAGGCCCGATGTCCCCGGCTGCCACCAAGATGTCGAATTCAAGTCCATGCGGAATCTGATACGGCCCCGTTTCAAGATGAACATCGGAGAGCACGTGAAGACGTGGAGGTCGCTCGCCCCAGACCAGAGACCATGACGCCACGTCATCGACATCCGCTTGCGCATCACTTCTCAATTGCCTTTCACTCGTCATCACTCTGCTCAACTCCTGGCTGTTTGCCGACAGACCACGCGCGTACACGCTCACGCACGCGTGGCTCCCACACACCGCTCTCCGGATTGCAGAGTACGAGCTGCCGGGGCAGCGGGTAAGGAAATTGACTTGCATGGTCGTCTAGGACAAGCCAATCGTCATCGTTCAGTCCAATCTGATTTACAGCATACTGAATTCCCTGCCACCGGGACATCTCGATATTGGTCACCCCGCAATACCTTCGTGCTAGCGGACCGAGATACTCAAATATTTGAGTCCTCGAAAGAAGAAAGCGCCAGGAGCTAGAAACGACGATGCTCACGTCCGTCTCTTCGAGAATCTCTTCAAGCACCCACGTCCACCGAAAGAGCCGCCCATGCTTGATTGCATCACGCAGCGACATGCGCATGGCGAATCCGGTGAGCGAAGACACCGGATGCAGAACGCCATCAAAGTCTAGAAATAGGACTCTGCGCTTCGGGGTCATCTGCGTACGGAGGACAATACGAGACTCGTGTATCGGTCCTGGAGAACGTCCCATGAGGTGTGCATGCGCTCGAGGAGACGCCGTTGACCCTGTGCATTTTGCCTTAGCCGGCCCTCCAAGCTTTTCAGACTGGAATCGGCGAGTTCCGCCACCAACTGGGCCTCCAGATGATGAAGTTGGCAATCAGTAACCAGCACATCCTGCAACCGCCCTAGATATGCGGGCTGTTCTTCCATTGGGAGCCAAATCAAGTCGAACACGAGCTTCTGTACGTACCAATGTAGTAAATCCACCCGCCACTCGACCTCCCCTGGAAGCTCGTGCGGCGACAACTTGATACGCTCCTTACTAACGCTCGCCTCGAGTGAAACGCCAAAGCGGGCGAGCACTGCTCGCGTTGTCGCAGGGGCATAGGTAACACTTGCACTTCTCACTTTCTGTCCTGTTTGTTCTGTTTGAACTTCTTAGCTTCAGTCGCCCCAATCCATAGGATGGGCGAATGCTGAAACTCCACTCCGCCAAGAAGATTCGGTACCCCTTGGGGGGACGGAGTCGCTCATAAAGGACCGCAGTGTAGATTTAAACTCTGTAGATGTAAACTCTGTAGATTCATACACTGTAGATTCATGTGCTTCATTAGGCCATGCTCCGGTGCGTATGCCCGAACTGACCCAAGCACAGCAGACAGCCCGCAAGCGACTGTCAGAGAATCTAAAACGGTTAAGGAAAGAGAAAAGCATGTCGCAGGAAGACCTGGGCGACCGTGCGGGATTGCATCGCACGTACGTGAGCCAAGTCGAGCGCCTATTGGTCAATGTGTCACTCGACAACCTTGTGTCATTTGCCGTGGCGCTTGGAGTCGACGTCGTAGACGTTCTCGCACCCGTACCAGCTGCGCAGAGCAAGCCCCACGACTAGTACTGTCTGTCCACCGACTCGGATTCGCTCCCAATAGACAGCCAACGTTGCTTTCTAGCAACGAAGCCTTTCGGTTCAGGGAAGCAGGTGCAGGCGCTAGCGGCCAACGGCGCTGGCTTGCGACACAGTCCGGGAGGAGGTCGCGAAATTCCGCCCGCGCTCCACGGGCAACTGGATGCTTCGCACCAGACATATAAACGGCTGCACTACATATGGCATCCCAACTTGCTACGGGTGTCGTCAACCATCTCAGGACACATAACGAATCGTAGAGCAGCTGATTTGTAAACAGCTGCGCTAGATATGACACCCCAACTTGCCACGGGTGTCGTCAACTCAGGAGACATAACGAATCGTCGAGCACCTGCTTCCCAAGCAAAAGGTAGGCGATATCATGAAATTTCACATAGAAATCAATACGTTAGGATTATCACGTTATCGCAAGCATCTGCGTCATAACGTATGTATAGGAAAGATTCGACGATACTCGTGCGCCTCAAACGGTACCACGATGACCTATACGTATGCTGATTTAATCACTTTTCACCGTCGCCGCCTGCACCCCCGCACCCCCTCAGACACGGAAGGTCCCGACGCCACCACCCAGACCTATCGCAATCACCTCTCCACCCTGCACTCGTTTCTGACGTCCTTAGGGAAATCAGCCGATAGTCGTATCGGTCGAGAATTGCGCACACAGTTCGATGCGCACCTGACGTCATATGGGGATTCGCTGCAACTAAGCGCTCATACGAAAGCCGACCGCAGAAGTCATTTGCGCGCTTGGCGGGACAGTTTCAACATGCTGGAGGCTGAACACACCATGGCCTCGACTGCCACGGCAGCCACGGCAGCCGAAACGCCTCCATCCGGCTTTCATCAAACGCTCCGCCTAGCGGTCGCGGCTATACACGAATCGCCTACGAGTATCGCCAAGCGTTGCGGCACATCCGTATCGGCGATTCACCGCTGGCTAAAGGGGGCCGTTCCGAACATCCGAGCGTTGCCATCCGTGCGACGACTCGAGCAAGCGTTGGGACTGGAGCCGGACCGTCTTTGCGGCGCCGTCGCCGAACTGCGCACAGCTGATGCGGGTCAATCAACTGCAACTACCCCAAGCATTGCCTTTCGCGAACGTCAACGGCGCAATACAAAAAATCCTTATCTCTCGCGCTTCGATACGATGACTTCGGACTTTGTGTCGGAATGGACGGCGCTCTTTGACTACAAAGTTACTAAGTTCCCAAAAATCGAGCGCTCGGGCAGGGGCGTATGGCGCCTACTTCCAGCAACCAAGATTGGTGCCAGCTTACCTCAACTGGCCTATCACCATGGACAAGGGTCTCCTGCGGCCGCGATGACGCTGGGGCGACTACGCGCATTCTTCGGATTTCTCGCGCTACCCACCTCCACGGGTGGGTGGGGCCTGGCATCCGCCGAGGCACAGTCACTTGCCTGGTTGGCAGTACCAGAAGCCGTCGATGCGTATTTAGAGTTTATGACGTCACGGTCCGACGGGCTCATCCATTGGGGCCAAAGCCAATTCGCAGCACTTGTCGCTTGTCTGACCCATCCACGCACCGGCTATCTGGCACAGCAACCGGCATTCGCTTGCAAGGTCACTGTCGCTCAGGCGGGGCGTCAGTGGGAAACAATGTGCGAACAGACTTTTAAGCTGTGCGGTGTTTGGAAAAAATCGGCCACACAAGTATCTCGCGACCCCCAGGACCCGCTGCGCGGTCTAATGATGCTGCAAGAGCCATTGGCGCCAGTTCTACGCGCCATCGAAGCCCTAGACCAAGCCGCTGACGCGGCTCCATCTGGCAGCCGCCAGGAGAGCGTATTTAAGCGCGACGCACTACTGCTTTCGATGCTCCTCGCCAACCCGCTGCGAGCACGCAATTTTATGCTGATGCAGTACCGGGATGACCAGTCCGGCAACCTATATCGCCGACAGGATGGTCAATGGCGGTTGCGGTTCATCGCTGCAGATTTCAAAAATGAAAAGGGTGCAGCACACAAGAACTACGATGCTCCGTTGCCGCGCGCAATGGCCAACCGCATTGTCGATTACCTGGACGAATTCCGACCCCGGTTGCTGCACAAACAGCCTCTCGCTGCGTGGGTATTCCCGAGTAGTCAGACCTCAGAAAAATGGGAAGGACTTAACCAGCAAGTCTTGAAGCTAACTCGCCGACTGATTCCGCATTGCCCCGGCTTCGGCCCCCACGCCGTGCGTCACCTTGTCGCCACGGATTACCTGTGCAAGCACCCTCATGATTACCCCACCGTTGCTCAATTGCTGCATGACAAGCTCGAGACCGTGCTAGCGGTGTACGCGCACTTGAGACAGGACGATTCATTCGGGCGCTACGAAGCGCATCTACAAGCCATCACCACCTAGGAGACGCTTTGCACAACGTACGAATGCTCGCCCCTATGTTCCGCAGGCATCAATCGGGGCCTGCGGCTTGCCCTCCGGTGGTGCATCTCAATCGAAATAGGTGAAAAGCTGGGGGCGGCGTCTCTGCGCCCCCAATTCTCCCCCCAGAGCCTAGCCTCTGCCGACGGTACTCGCAACAATACGGGTAAAGAGTCCCTGCCCAGTCTACCAAGTTCTTCTCCATGCCTCACTGCTTCTCGGCATTAAGCTGCCTCCGCCACAATCGGCGACCATGCCATCAGACACTCGTCGAACTCAAAGTTCGTCACCGGATTGGCACCGAGTAGCTCTGCCAGCCGTTGCCGGGTAACCAGTTCAACGTGGTTGGCTTCGGCTTGGCTGACCGCACCGCTGGTAAATGCCTGATTGGTAACGGCTATCTTGCGGAATTTTGTGCCCGCATATTGCGCTTGGTATTTGGCGGCGCCCGCTGTTACCTCTTTGATGGCATCCCATCCGACCTGGTCGTTGATAGAACTCTTGCATTGAAGGAGCACCCCTTCACGCCCTCGCAAGGCTACGACGTCGATACCACCGTCACCACGCCGCTTCGGTGTGACTACTGACTGATATCCAGATTTCCCCCAGAGCAAACAACATAAGACCTCAAAGCTGAAACCGTCCATCCGGTCGACATCGTCCATGGTGAGGTAGCGCTTTGGCACAGCGGCGCCTTCCCCGGCACTGCTTACGAGCTCGCTAAAGGTCGCATCTCCGCCGGTGCCGTTCAACATGGTCACCAGTTCCCCCTGGTCTAGCGTGGAACCCGCGAGTCCCGCTTTCCGCTTCAGCAGTTGGTCAAGGCGAACTTCGAATGTGTCAAAGTCATCCGCCACGACCGTCGGGCAATACACGAAGACATCACGCTCTTGCCCGATACGGAAAGCGCGGTCGGTCGCCTGCGACTCCTTCGCTGGATTCCACGCCCGGGTGAAGTGGAATACATGGTTAGCGGCAGTGACATTCAGGCCGGCCCCCGCCGCCAAAGTCGAAAGAATGATGACGTCGAACCCCCCGGTCTGCGCAAACTTGTTGAGCAAGGCCTGTCTCCCCTGTGAATCACCATTAATGGTGATGGGCTTGATGCCAAAGGATTCACGCAGGAAATAGAACAGGGCCGCTTGAACTTCGCGTAGCTCGGTAAAGACGATTGCCTTCTCGCCGGCCCGCCGGACGCCTTCCAACCGCTCGAGCAACCAACGCAGCTTGGGCGAGTTCCCCAGGTGCGCATCACGACCGCTCTTATCCATCAGGAACTTCGTCCCAGGCAGACAATAGGGTTCGGCGCAAACGGCTTTCATGAGATGAAGTGCACCGAAGGAGAGCCTTGCTCGCTTGCGTCCATCCGATTCCTGGGTCGCATCCTGCAGCTTCTTCAGCCCCCCCTTGTAGAGGATGCGTTGATGCTCAGACATGCCTATATCAAGACGCTCGTGCTCTTCAAGAGTCGATTTGAACTCCACTTCCGTTCCTGTCGCCGCCTTCTTCGCAAAGAACTTACGCGGGAGTTCGTCCGCAATATCGGCCTTGGTTCGTCGGAGCGTCTGCGGCGCAATCGTGGATTGGAGATACCCGAGAGCCTGTGCCTCATCCTCCGTCTTGCACTCAATCGGGCGGCGATAGGTCTTGCCGAACTCCTCCAGCGCCCCCAGGAGGCCGGGCTGAACGAAGTCGAATAGGCACCACAAATCCGCGAGGGAGTTCTCCACCGGCGTGCCGGTACACGCGATGCGGAAATCAGCCTTCAGCTTCTTCGCGGCCAAGGTGACCCGGGTCCCCGGCGTCTTGATACGTTGCGCCTCGTCGCAAATGACCATTGCAAACGGCTGTTTCGCGAACGAAAACTCATACGAGGTCAGCACCTCATACGTGGTGACAATAACCTTTGCGGACCCCGCCCAGTTTGGCTTCAGCAACTCAACAATGCCCTGTTGTTGGAGCTGAACATCGATGAGACCTAGCGGTTGCCGCCTTGCCTTTAGTGCCTCCCCATACAGCACCAGCACCTCGGGGAATGACGGCGTGAAGAACTTTGCCGCCTCATTCGCCCAATTTTCCAGGAGGCTCTTGGGGGCAAAGATGACCGACGGCGCAGACTGAGGTCGCTGTTCGTAATACCAGCCAAGCAGGGACAGGAGCTGCAGCGTCTTTCCCAAGCCCATATCATCCGCCAGAAGGGCCCCGCGGCACTCGTGAGGCGCCTTCGACACAAGGTGCTGGAACCAGGCCACGCCTTTCCTTTGATGTTGCTTCAATCCAACTGTGGGTCGCATTGAGCGCGGGAGTTGCGCCTCGGCGTCCGCCGGAAGTGCCAGGGAGGCCTTGCGCACCTCAACGTAGTCAACACCATGAAAATTGGTCTTAACCAGCAGGGTCTGCCGCGCACCGCGCGTCTCTTTGGCGCCGGTGGCAGCCTCTCCTTTGACTCTCTCCTGAGCCCCAAGCATGCTCTTGAAACTCTCGACCAACGTTCTGGCCTGCGCGGTCGCGACAGCGGTCGGGAGGTCGGGATTGCGCACCGAAGCCTGCCCATCCTTTTCGGCTTCGCCTACCTGCACGTCAAACCCTTCGACCCATTGCTTGCTCAGCGGGATGACGACATCCCCCTCGTGGCCTTGCAACGTCACACGGACCATGGGGGTCAGGTCCGAAGGCGTCCAACCGTCCTCCCCCTCACGCTTGTTCGACGGCGCCTGGAAGACTGGCACGTAAATGGGCTTGGCTTCCCCAATCCCCTCGATGCGGCTGCTGTACCCGTCCAGTTCGTAGACGTCGTCGAACGATATCTGCTCGGCCGGCTGCGTGCGCCACAGGTGCGCCAACTGTTGACCTTGCTCCAACTGAAGCGTCGATTCCGCATCGACGGTGAGGTCATACTCCTCCCAGGCGAAACGCTCGCGGTCGTGCTCGAGGGCTGCACGCAGTGCTGCGTTAAACGCGTCGAGCTCATCTGGCGTGGCAAATGACTGCCGCTCGGTACGGGCCGCGCCCCCGGCAAAATGCTCCGTCACGCAGAGGTCCACGGAATTCAAACGCGCGTCCTCGATGCGGCCCACAATGCCAAATACCGCGGCCAGCGCACCGGCCCCTGCCCGGTCGAGTTCGAAGTCGTCCTCGTTCAGGACTTCATGGGCACTTTCACCAAGGTAAGCCCAAGGGTTATGTATGAATTTCTCTGCTTTGGCGCCGGCCACGCGTCTTCCCGGCATCTCGCGTTTGATGACCTCCAGCACCTGGCGTACCGGGTCCGCGACAACCACGCGCACCCGTCCGGCACCTCGGGTCAGGTCATAATGGGGTTGCACCCCATTGAACCCATCGAAGGCATTCAGCCACCCGTCGGGGGCGCCATCGAACGTCGGCGCTACCGTCAGCACACGGCCAAACGGCGTTTCCGATTTGGCCAATGGGAGCCGTAGTGTCTGTGGCGTCAGCACGTAAGTGGTTTCGAGGTAAGGTGTCGCGTAAAGCGCGCCGGCCTTGTCCGCGCATCCCCGGATACGACCCCACGCGAGCTCATTGTCGTGCTGATTCCGTTTGTCGCCCGGTCGCCGTCGAAAGGCATCGACCTCGGCGACCGTAGCCCACGCGTCCGCTGACAGTAGCTGTGGTACATCGCCAATTTCTACGACGGCGCCTTCGACGCGGTTGGGCTTCACGCCGCGACTCCCATCGGCCCATCCGGTCACCACAATCTCGAATTCCGGCTCCGAGAGTGTCCCGGTACAACCCAGAATGGGTCGCAGCGGACCAATTGGCGGCAGCCCTAACAGTTGAATCGCGCCTTGATGCTCCGCGGAGCGCAGCAGCCCATAGGCGGCCTCCCACCCAATCTGCACGCCATTGATGTCGAGGCTGCACTGCTCCTCGGCTATCAACTGAGCCAAATAGGCCGCGAGAACTGACTCGCCGGGGCCCGCTCGGTCAACCGCAGCCAGCAACGCCTCCAAGGTTGGCTCGTCAAGCGGCTTCGCGAACACAACATTGACGCCATCCTGGGTCCACGTTGTATTGAGTACCGGCCTATCAGGTGTCGAGCCTGAGGTGCGCTTGAAGAAATCGAACAGTCCCATCAACTCTCCGGAAAATACCAGGCTTGGCTCTTATTCGCCCACCGGAAGCCAAACGCCTTGAGTCCGGCAGCGAGCTGGGCATTCTGCAGGTCGTCATTCACCCACAGCCGCCCACCATTTGTACTCCGTCTGTCATCAATCCGTGCCCCCGGGAATCGGCTGACGAGACCACGCACTAGCAACATATCTGGTCCGCCGCGACCACTCCCTGCCGTGGTGCTAGCGGTCTGTGTCCCTCGCGAGGAGGAAGCGCCTGCGCTTCGACTCGACGATGCAGCGGTGGCATGCGGTTGGCTTGCTGGCGCATCGGGCCGGATGCCAATGGTTCTCAATTTGTCGTCCGCACGGGGCTGCCAGCCCGGGGTATGCACAATTCGCGCCGCACACCCCTCGCGATACCCTGCCGCCAAGTCTTCTGTCCCGCCATCATAGTGGTGACTATAGGGCTCGAACGGGAGTGACGTGGCCTCATACACGTAACACGCGTTTGGCTTCTTGCTGAACTCGATAATAAGAAATGAGCCAATCTGCATCATGAACGCATCAACATCCTGCTTGCCCGTGAACCTGGCGTAGGAGCCCTCTTCCCGTGCAATCAGGTCGCGAACTCCAGCATTACTTGACTTGAGCGCCATGGTGTCTGCACTGAAGACTAGTCGCGTCCAGTCAATCTGCTTCATGTATTTGGACCAGAAGGCTAGTCGTCCTTCATCGGCCTTGTTACGCGCAGCCAGAATGTCAAAGAAATCCTTGAGATTGCGCTCGTTGACCCAGCCCAAGACCATCCGCCAGACGGGCTCAGGCACGCGATTCCAGGCCGTGGCAATCCCTGCCGATTTCAGTTTGGGATTCTTCCAGACCGAGGGTTGCACCACAAAGTCGCGCAGACGCTCGTCTTGGGAAGCGCCCTTGCACGCATGGTAACGAACAAGAATCAACTCGACCGCTTCATCCCGAAACACCGGCTTATCGTGAATCAGCTGCAGCAATCTCGGAATCCGCTGCCTGAACTCCGCATCCGTGGTTGCGGTGGCTTGGCGAACGACCCCCAATACCAAGGCGTGCCAAAACCAGCTTGAAGGGGGGATGCCGAGGTCGGCAGCAATTCTCTCGACCGGCCCGGTGTCGCCCATCAGGTAGCTACGTGCGTATTTGTCTGCCGGCTTGTCGGTCAATACCTGTGACTCGCTCCGGAGCACGGCCACCCAATCGGGAACCTGCGAGCTGCCCGTCCCCCTGTCAATGACGGGCCAGCTCCGTTCGAGGAAAAGGCGAAGTTGTTGCCAGCCGGCCTTCGCCGCATCCGACACGCTAGCGCTGGGGTCAAAGGAAAAATATGAGCTCAGCAGGCCATGCCAGGTAAGCCGCCACAGCTCGCCGTTTTGCGCCTCGACCTCATAGGAGGCCAGGAGCGCAGGGAAGTGCTTACAGCCAAGCGCCACGACGCCCGACAACTCACGAATCGGCTCCGCCAGGGCCGACGCCGCGAGGTCGCGCTGCCACGCATTGAGCGTTTGACCGCGAACGAGGGCTCGGGCGGCCGCATAGGCATCCTCTCGGTTCCGTTCCCCTTGGCTGTATCCCTGAAACAACTTCTCCGACTCGGCGGCTTGTTGTTTGACATACTCGGGGAAGCCGAATTTGCCTCCCGAGATGTCCATCGAGGCCAGCGCATCGGCCAACCCGAACCTCAGGCGCTCTAGCGCCACCGTGGCTAGCACTGTCCGAACTCCTTGGTGTTGGTGAGCGCGTTCGCCGGCGGCCCCTTTTCGTCTACCCCCCAGAACTCAATCTTTAGCTCCACGCGGCGGCTGGCCGCCTTGTCCTGGCGAATGGAATTGAAGGAATAACCGCCGACCAGAAAGAGGTCCTGGACTTGCCGGAGCTGAGACGCCGTCAAAATGCGTTCGCCCGTCGCGGGGCGAGCAAACAGCATACATACCACGCTTCGGCTACGATTGAGACTCAGGCCAAGGTTATAGAGGTACGTGCCATCCTGGTCCGTGAACCCTTCCACGACCACCCGACGCATCCATCGCTGCCCTTCCGGGGTCGACTTGGCGTTCAATAGCACTGGAATATAGTCACGCAAGAAGCGTGCAGCGTCCGGCTTGATGGAGTAGTCGCCACTCTCGAACCGTACGACGTCGCCCAAGTCAATACGGTAGGTCGACTCGTCGACGTTGACATTCTTCTGGGCAGAGTCTCGCTTGATTTGCGCCATCACGCCGCGAATATCCTTCTCGCGCTGAATCTTCGCTTCCTCTTCAGCCGTCAGGTTCTTGGTGACGGCGACAAGGGTCACCGCCATCACCACCAGAAACAGCGTCATGAGTGCCGTCATCAGGTCGGAGAACGAAATCCAGAACGGACTTTCGCCCTCCGCCTTGGCGCCACGCTTGAGAATTACCCGGCCGAGCATCTCACGTCTTCCTCATACGATGAACTGCGGTCGCCAGTTCCTGCACGACGCCATTCAAGTGCCCCGTCCCCTGCGAGAGGTGACGGTCAGTCTCTGCGATGGTCTGCTTGACGGAACCGACCAGCTGAATGCCAAACTCATGGAACGCCTTCAGAAGGGCATCATTGACGCTATCCAGATGCGTACGGCTATCGGACTCGGCTCGCCGCAACGCTTCCACGCTGGCCTTAATGCTCTCGACCAGGTCCTTAGAGACGCCCGCCTCCTTCTTCGCCGCTTCGATTAGGCCGGTCAGCGATGCCACCTGCGCGTCGACGGTCCTGCGCGTGGAGTCGTACTGGTCAAATCCACGCTGGACCGCCACTGCCGCCACCTGCAGCGTGTTTGCTGCCGACGTCAGCTGCTCCGACACCCGTGTCGACCGGTCAAACACGCCACTTACCGCACTTCCTGCAGACTCAAAACGCTGGGCTGCGGCACTCAGGGTCAAGGCGCCCTGATTCATGCCGTCGATAGCGCGCAAGGATACGTTGCCCAGGGCATCAATATTGTGTTGCGTCTTGGTGACCTGGTCGGCGACGGACTTGAGCAGACCATCCACCTGCGTTGTGAGCCCCCCGACGAGCTGGTTGGTCTGGTCACTCAGCTGTTGATTGCGACTCGTCTCCTCGGCTGCGGCCGCCTTGCGGAAGCCCTCCATGCGCTCCATGCCGGCGGCAACCTCCCCCAGCACCTTCATGACCGCGTCATCCATCGCGCGCTTCGACTTTTCCTGCTCATCGCTGACCAGGCTCCGGAACTCCTGGACAAACTGCCGCATCTGGTCCGTGAGAACCTGCTGATTATCAGCCGCCTTCTTCATCGCCTCTTCCAGCGTGCCACTCATCTGGCTGGCGGCGTGTTCATTGGTGGTCTTAATATCCGACAAAAGGCTTTGAAGCGATGACTGGACGGCAGTCATTGCGTCCATGGACCGCTGCATTTGCTCATTGATGCCGCGCATCTGGCCGCCGAATGTATCCTCCAGCTTCGCCATAAACCCGGACAGCATGGTCTCCAACATCCCCGTGACCGCTTCGCCGTTGCCGCGGTGGGTCTGCTCCATCGCGTCCGTCATCCGTTGAATCGGCGCAGCCAGAGACCCGGAGATGGTCTCTCCGATACGGTCGCCCAGCAGTCGGGAAGCTTCCTGCTGAGCCTGAATTTGACGGTCGACCAGGTTGTTCATCAACTTGGTCATGTCTTCGACCAACGCATCCTTAAGCTGCGCGGTATGTGCCTCATTGCGCTCGGACGATTGCACCAGCCGAGACAGATATTCTTCCCCCGCCCCCGTCTCATACAACGCATCGATAGCCTGGTTCAGACGCTCGACCAACTGGTAGAGGCAGGCCAGGACAAGCCTGCTGGCGAAGGTCACGCCCATCGCGCAACCGATTGCAGCAGCGGACGCCACAAAGGCGTGCTGCACCCCCGCCATCAACGGCTTCAGCCCCGACACGGCGGCGGCAGTGGAAGAGGGGTCAAATTTCCCCAGCCCATCCAATAGGCCCGCAAAGGTGCCGATGATGCCGAGCCCAGTAAGAACACCCGGCAGATGGCGCGTGAAATCGTCGAACAGGCGACTGTCCACAAGCACTTCCCGGGTGAAGAACGCTTCTGCCGGCACCGTGGCTCGCACCTCCACCACGCTCAACTCCCCGTTCGACGCCTTCTTCAACTCATGAAGCGTGTGGCTGTACTCCGCCCACAAATGCTTGACAGGCGCCCAGCGAAAAATATCGGCAAGGTCATCAGGACGGACGCTGCTGCCAGCCTTGCGCAACAGTTCGATGCGGCGGACGGATGCGCGCAGGCGCCACCACAAGGGTATGCCACGTATCCCGTAGCCGACCAGAAACGCTCCGGTCAGCAGGACAACCAGCACAAAGACGCCGAGGGGTAAGCCGCCCAACTGGCCCAAGGTGGGGCTGATGCCCGCCAGAAACGTCTGCAGTCCACTCATCGCCCCTCCCCACTGCCGTCGTTTCTTGGCGAGTTGAAGACTCCCCGCCGATGCCATGGCGCTGACAGTAGTCGGCCAGTACCACCTCGAGCATATTGGTGAGGCTGCGCTTCTCCCGCTGTGCGGCTGCCTCAAGGAGGGCTTTGAAGTGAGGCGTCACGCGGAAGCTGATGCCGACAGATTTCTCTGAACTCATAACGGAATGTGTATGGCGTTTTACAATACACATTACATCACGTGTTACCAAAGGTTACAATGTGTAACCGGAAGCGCAGTGTGTTTCCGCGCACACAGATGGGCGGCAGCGCTGGCACGTATCGACCGTGTACGCACCGTGAACGAACGCCGCGACCCGTGCCGGTAGGCCGCTCCGCCAGACGGCGCGACGAGCCCACGCTCGCCTCGTCGCGGTGCACCCGGCGGGACCCCATGCTGGCCATGACGGCACACTGACTCGAGAGCGCCCCCGCCGTTGCGACGAACCGCATCACCAAACCCTCGCTGGCCCGGGTGTGGCAACGCGCGGTGACGAGCGCCGGACGCCCGTCACCGCTGCGCCGGCTCCCAAATTGGGCCGGCCGGACTGCTACAGAACGCTGCTACAGCGCGCGGCCCCGCGGCGGGCTGGCGCCGCCGCTGCCGGGCCCCTATACTGCCCTTGCAGTCTCCCTGCCACGCGTGCTATGGTGCGGCTTCCAGGAGAATGAGGCGGTCTGGCTACCACCGGATTACCCCCTCTACCGAAGGCGTACCCCTGAAACGCTCAGGTGCAGAAGACTGGAAACCGATAAAACTGGAGAGCGCCGGACCGGACCACCAAGCGTGGCGCGGCATGCGGCCGCCGAAGGGGCAAGCCGGCACCCGTGGTGGGTGCGGCGAATCTCTCAGGCAAAAGGACAGTGGGGGCAGACAGGCCAGATGGCCTGTCTGCCCCTTTTTGCTGTCCGGAGCCTGAAGAATGAAAGTCATCGTGATGGGAGCCGGCGTGATCGGCGTCGCTTCTGCGTGGTACCTGGCCAAGGCCGGGCATGAGGTGGTGGTGCTGGAGCGCAACGCGGGCGCCGCCCGGGAAACCAGTTTTGGCAACGGCGGCCAGATCTCGGTCAGCCATGCCGAGCCGTGGGCCAACCCGGCCGCGCCGCTGAAGATGCTGCGCTGGCTGGGCCGGGAGGATGCGCCCCTGCTGTTCCGCCTGCGCGCCGACCCGGCGCAATGGTCGTGGGGCGTGAAGTTCCTGCGCGAGTGCACGGCTAAGCGCTCCACCCACAATATGATCCAGTTGCTCAACCTGGGCACATACAGCCGCGCCAGCCTGCAGGCCCTGCGCGAGGAAACCGGCATCGAGTATGACCACCTGACGCGCGGCATCCTGCATTTCTACACCAGCCAGAAGGAATTCGACGCGGCCATCGAGCCGGCGCGCATCATGCGCGAACTGGGCTGCGAGCGCCGCGTGATCGGGCCCGACGAAGTCGTACGCCTGGAACCGGCGCTGTCCAATATCGCGCCGCGCCTGGCTGGCGCCACCTATACCAGCGAGGACGAATCCGGCGACGTGCACCGCTTCACCACCGAGCTGGCGGCCAAGTGCGAGGCGCTTGGCGTGCGCTTCCGCTACGGCGTGCGGGTGCAGCGCCTGCATGCCGATGGCGGCAGGATGCGCGGCGTGGAGATCGCCGATGAAACCGGCGGCTACCAGATCGAAAGCGCCGATGCCTATGTGCTTGCGCTGGGCAGCTTCAGCCCGATGCTGGCGCGCCCGCTGGGGGTGAAGCTGGATATCTATCCGGCCAAGGGCTACTCGGTGACGCTGCCGGTACTCGACCCCGCGCGCGCGCCCAGCGTGAGCCTGACCGACGACGAGTACAAGCTGGTGTTCTCGCGCTTTGGCGACCGCCTGCGCGTAGCGGGCACCGCCGAGCTCAATGGCTATGCGATGGACCTGAACCCGGTGCGCTGCGACGCCATCGTCAAACGCACGCTGGACGTGTTCCCGGGCATGAGCCGTCCTGAACTGGCGCGCTTCTGGACGGGCCTGCGCCCGGCCACGCCGGGCAACGTGCCGTATATCGGTGCCAGCGGGATCGACGGCCTCTACCTCAACACCGGCCACGGCACGCTGGGCTGGACGCACGGCTGCGGCTCGGGCCGCGCCATTGCCGACATCATCAGCGGTTATGTGCCGGAAGTGGACTTTGCCTTCAGCGGCGAGCTGCCGGCGCACAAGGGCCCACGCGCGCTTGCCGCAGCGGCAAGCCCGGCCGGCGTAACGGCACACTGAGCGCGAACTGCGGCGCTCGTTACCGCGCCCGGGCACCTGCGCCGGGCGCTTTGCCTTTAACATGTGCGTCCACGACTCCGCAGGCTCCCCATGAAGCTTAACCAGCTGCGCGCCCTGGCCGCCATCGCCGACACCGGCAGCATCCAGGAAGCCTCCCGCATCCTTCACCTGACGCAGCCCGCGCTGAGCAAGGCCATCAAGGAACTGGAGAGCAGCGTAGGCGCCACCTTGTTCGTGCGTTCGAGCAAGGGCGTGCGCCTTACCCCCCATGGCCAGCGGCTGGTCACGCATGCCCGGCTGATCAGCGAGAGCGTGCGGCGCGCGCGCGAGGACCTGGAAGACATGATGGGCAGCGTGGTCAGCGAGATCACGGTTGGCGTGACGCCGGTCACGGCGGTGATGCGGCCGATGGCGGCCTGCCTGAGCACCTTCCGGCGCGAGTTTCCCAACGCGCGCCTGCGCGTGCAGGAGATGCGGCCGACGCAGTTGCTGGAGCACCTGCGCGAGGGCACCATGGACTTTGCCGTGACCTCCCAGTTGCTGCCGGCAGACCGCGGGCTGGATTGCACCCAGGCCTGCCGTCTGCCGACCATCATTGCCGGGCGGCGCGGGCACCCGCTGCGCGCGGCCCGCTCGGTGCGCTTGCTGCAGCAGGCAGACTGGCTGGTGCTGGACCCGCTCTCTGACACCAGTTCGCCCTTTCACCAATTGTTCGCGGGCAATGGCCTGGCGCCCCCCGCGCGCGTGATCGAGTGCACTTCCATGGGACTGGCGCTGGAACTGTGCTGGAAGGCGGATGCCCTGATCCTGCTTTCCAGCGAATCGCGCGGCAGCAAGTTCGTCACGGACAATATGGACTTCATCGAGGTGGAAGAACCGGTGCCCGAGCGCGCCATCTCCCTGGTCACGCGCGACCGGCATGTGCTGACCTGGGCCGCGGCTCGCCTGCACGATGCCATGCTGGAAGCGCTTTCCGGCAACTCCCCGGCCCCGGGCGGCGCGGCCGCCCCCTGAACTGGCCTGCGCCTGCGCCTTTGCATAGACGCGCGTAAGCTGCCCCCCGCCGACTTGCGCGGCCCCCCCCTTTGAGCATCGCCCGCCATTCCCGATGGCTGGCGCCCATGCCCGCTTGTTCCCGCCTATTCCCGCCTATTCCCGATCCTCATACCCATGAAAAAAAGCGAAGTGCTTATCCGGCGCCTCGCTCTTACCATGCCAGCACACCAGTAGAGACGGCGCCGCGCCGCAGCCGTCCCGAGCCAATCCCACCCGAGGAGGAAAGCATGACCCACGCGCCTACCGCGCTATCCAGCCCCGCCGGCACGGCATCCACCGCCGCCCCTACCGCGGCCCGCCCGCATTCGCGCCGCGCCATCGTCGCCGCCGCGATCGGAAACGGGCTGGAGATCTACGACTTCACCGTCTACAGCTTCTTCGCCGCCACCATCGGAAAGTTGTTCTTTCCGTCGAGCAGCCCGCTGGCTTCGCTGTTGCTGTCCTTTGCCACGTTTGGCGCCGGTTTCGTGATGCGTCCGCTCGGCGCGGTGCTGATCGGTGGCCTTGCCGACCGGCGCGGCCGCAAGACCGCGCTCACGCTCACCATTGCACTGATGACCGCAGGCACGGCGCTGATCGCGTTCACGCCTACCCACGCCAGCATCGGCGTGACGGCGACCGTGCTGGTTGTGCTCGGCCGCTTGCTGCAAGGCTTGTCGGCGGGCGGCGAGGTCGGCGCGGCATCCGCGTTGCTGCTGGAGTCGGCAAGCAAGCGCAACCGCTGCTTCCTGGTTAGCTGGCAGGCCGCCACCCAAGGCGGCGCCGCGCTGCTGGGCGCGCTGACAGGTGCTGCGGTATCGGCCCTGCTCAGCCCGGAAGCCATGCATGACTGGGGCTGGCGCCTGCCGTTCCTGCTAGGCCTGCTGATCGCGCCCGTGGGCATGTATATCCGCCGCCATCTGCAGGAAACGCATGAAGGCGGGCAGCACGGCGGCATCGGCGCGGTGTTCCGCGAGCATGGCCGCACGCTGCTGCTGGGCATGCTGCTGATGACCGGCTCGACTTCGTCGATGTACATCATGGTGTTCTACATGCCCACCTACCTGGTGAACACGCTGCACATGCCGCCCGTCACCGCGTTCCTGGCGGCGTGCATGGCCGGCCTCGCCATGCTGGTGGTGGCGCCCTTGTCCGGCCTGCTGGCCGACCGGCTGCCCCACCGCAAGCCGCTGCTGTTTGCCGGCGGGCTGGCATCGCTGGCGCTGGTGTACCCCAACTTCATGCTGCTCTCGTCGGGGCCGGAGCTGCCGCTCACCATGGCGCTGATCGGCGGCGCCGTGGCGCTGATGTCGGTCAGCAGCGGCGCCGGCGCCGCACTGATGATGGAGGCGCTGCCGCGCCACCATCGCGCCACCGGTATGTCGGTAATGTACAGCCTTGGCGTGACCGTGTTCGGCGGCTTCGCCCCGCTGATCGTCACCTGGCTGATCGCCGCCAGCGGCAGCAACATGGCGCCGGCCTGGTACCTGTTTGCCTCCGCCTGCATCAGCCTGAGCGCGCTGGCGCTGTTCCCCAGCCACCCGGGCCGCGACTGACGCGCGCCAGGATCGTCTTCCCCTCTTTCCCTCTTTCCCGATTCCACAGCACATCCAGGATCGTACTGTCATGACCCAGACTCCAGGCAATGTCCCGTCCGCCCTGAACGAATCCACCGCGCGCTTCGCCGAACTGCGGCACCGCATCCACGCGCATCCCGAGCTTGGCGCCGACGTGCCGCGCACCGCCGGGATGGCCGCCGCCCTGCTGCGCGAGTGGGGCTACGACGTGCACACCGTCGGCGGCCATGGGCTGGTGGCGCAATTGAAGGTGGGCAACGGCACGCGCAGCATCGGCATCCGTGCCGACATGGACGCGCTGCCGCTGCAGGAGCGCACCGGCCTGCCCTATGCCAGCCAGGTGCCCGGCCGCATGCACGCCTGCGGCCACGACGGCCATACCGCCACGCTGCTGGCGGCCGCCGAATACCTGGCCGCCACGCGCAACTTCGACGGCACGCTCAACCTGATCTTCCAGCCGGACGAGGAAGGCATGACCGGCGCGCTCGCCATGATGAACGACGGCCTGTTCGAGCGTTTCCCCTGCGATGCGATCTACGCCTTCCACAATGCGCCGGGCCTGCCGGTGGGCATGGCGGTGGTACAGAGCGGCCCGATGGGCGGCTCGTCGGACCGCGCCACGATCACCTTCCGCGGCAAAGGCGGCCATGGCGCCATGCCCCACCGCGCCGCCGATCCCACGCTGGCGCTGGCGGCTACCGTGGTAGCGCTGCAGGGCATCGTGGCGCGCAACGTGGCGCCGGTCGATGCCGGCGTGATCAGCGTGGGCCAGATGGAAGCCGGCAGCACCTACAACATCATCCCGGAGACCGCTACGCTGAAGCTGAGCGTGCGGGCCACCGTGCCTGAGGTACGCGACCTGCTGGAAAACCGCATCCGCGAGGTGGTGACGCACCAGGCCGCCTCCTGTGGCGTGGCGGTGGACATCGCCTACGAGCGCCTCGCGCCCGCGATCTGCAATACCGTGGAAGCCACCGCCATCGCGCGGCAGGCCGTGGCCAGCGTGCTTGGCAGCGACAAGGTCATCCAGGTGCCGCCATCGATGCAGATGGGCAGCGAGGATTTCGCATGGATGCTGGAGAAGATGCCGGGCTGCTACTTCGCGCTGGGCAATGGCACCGGCGAGTGGGTCGGCTGCTCGATCCACAACGACGGCTACGACTTCAACGACCAGTTGATTCCGCTTGGCGCGGCGTGTTGGGTCGCGCTGGCGGAGGGGTATCTGCGGGCCTGAGCGCCGGAGCGCCGGGAACCCTGGACATCAAGGGGCAACGATGGAAGTTAGCCGGGAAGACTACGACAACTTCGTGAAAGACCCTGACCGCTTGCCTACTGACGTGGGCCCGGAGTGCCACGTGCCGCGACCCGCGGCTCCCGGCCCACGAAGATGCGCGATGGCAGCACGAAGCCCCGCAGGGCCAGCATCTCCAGTGGTCCCGGGCCGACCTCGGTACGCATCAGGTAGCGCACCGGATAGGTCAAGTCCGCCATAACAGGCACCTTGGCGCTGCGCGCGGTCAGACTGTCGGGATCTTCGGCGAGGGTCTGGCCATGCCCGTCGGCCTGGTTCTTGGCGCCTGGCTCTTCTGGCGCATCTGGCCTCGCCTGCCACGTCAACTGGTAGTTCGCGCTATCGACCGGCTCGATGTGCGCCTGCTCCAGCATCCGCACCAGTCCCCAGCGGCCGCCGAACTCGTAGTTCTTGTTGGTGCCC
>NZ_JBFTOX010000023.1:0-121379 GCF_056398185.1 Cupriavidus sp. 05L310 | reverse complement strand
GCGATGTGAGTTTGGCCCCCGGCCGCTCTTTTTGCCTGCCGACGAGGAGGGGGTCGCCCCATCCGGCGCGCCTTCTTTGCCTACTTTCTTGGCAAGACAAGAAAGTAGGTCGCCCCCCGCAGGGGGGTGAAACCGCCTTTGACTTTAAGCCTTTGCAGTTGAAGTTGAAGTTGAAGTTAAGCAATTGAAGTTAAGCAGCCACAGTTAGCCAACCGTTAACCAACCCCATCAATCAACGCCGCCAACCCAGGATCCCGCGCAGCAAAAACATCAAACACCCCCATCGCCCTCAACCCCGGCAACAACCCCACCAAATCCTCCCGCGCCGCCGCCAGCCGACCCGCATCCTCCCCCGGATCATTCATCACCCGCCAGCTAATCAAAAACGCCCCCACGCTACCTTTGCGCACAGTCACGCCATTCACCTCCACCACATCCACCCCATCGGGCAGCAACGCATCCGGCCTCATGCGCCCTCTCCCGACAGCACCGCGTTCAGCACGCCATGCATGGCCGCCCCGGCCGCCACAATCCCCTGGCAACCCCAGGTCAGTGGATTGCCATCGAGCGCCGTCACCGAGCCGCCCGCCTCCTTCACCAGCAGGACACCGGGCAACCAGTCGTAATAGTCCTGCCCGCACTCCCAGTAGCCATCGAGCGCGCCGCGCGCCACCAGTGCCAGCAACAAGGACGTAGGCCCGTACACACGCTGGCCGAACACCTGCGGCAACATCCGGCCAAAACGGTCAAGGAAATCCGCGGTATCGCTGCGCACCTGCCCCGGCCAGTTCGGATGCGCCGTGGCAATCAGCGCCGTCGTCAGCGCCGAGCGCGCATTGGCCCGCAACGGCTGGCCATCGCAATCGGCGCCCTGCCCTGCCACCGCGCGATAAGTGCGGCCAGTGGCCGGATCGTGCACCAGCGAGAGGACCGGATCGCCCCGCACCACCAGGCACAGTGCGATGGTCCAGCCCGGCATGCCGCTCAGGTAGTGCAAGGCCCCGTCGATGGGATCGCAAACCCAGTAGGCGTCGGCAAATTCCGGCGCCTGTTGCTCGCCGCTCTCCAGCTCCTTGTCGGAAAACGGGATCTCTGGCCAGCGCTCCAGGAGAGTCTTTTTCAGCACCGAACCCACGGTGCCGCTGTGGTGATCGAACGCCACGCGCAACGCGTCGAAATCAGCCGGCGCGCTCAGCGGTTGCCCGGTACGCAGCCACCGGCCCTGCCCCGCGAGCAGGGCGGTCAGCATGTCGAGCACGTCGGGCACCGGCTGGCCAAGGCGTTCGGAGAGGGTTGGCGTTTTTACGTTGGCATTCACGATGGATCGCTCCTGGGGTGGTTGCAGCCAGTCTAGGCACTTGCCGCACTGCCAACTAACGATAGAATGCCAACTTATGTTCGAAACGGGCCAAACCGATGCCGCTACAAGAAATCCGCCCGCTCGCGCACGGCGCCTCGCGCGAGCAAGTGCCGCATCAGCATGCGCAGGGGCAGTTGTTTACGGTGAAATCCGGCGTGGTCGTGATCGAAGCCGGCGGCGGCCGCTGGCTGATGCCAACCGGCTGTATCGGCTGGGTGCCGCCGTACGAATCGCACGGCGCGAGCATTCAGGGGGCAATGACCGGCGTGAGCCTGTACTTCGACGAGGCCTGGAGCCGTGCCGCGATGCCTGCGGCGCTCAAGGTGGTGCGGTTGTCGCCGCTTCTGGCGGCCTTGCTCGACACGCTGGTGCAGGCCGGCCCGCCAGCCGGGCCGGTGCGCGAGCATTACCTCGCGGTGTTTGCCGATGACTTCACCCGCCAGCCGGCGCAAACCCTGTTCCTGCCCATGCCGCAGGAGCCGCGCCTGCTGCGCATGGCCACCGCCTTGCTGGCAAACCCCGACGACAACACCGGGCTGGATGGCTGGGCGGCGCGCATCGGCATGGCCCGGCGCACGCTGACGCGCCACTTCCAGGCCGACACCGGCTGGAGCCTGGCGCAATGGCGCCAGCAATTGCGCATGCTCGCGGCCATGCAGCGGCTGGTTGCCGGTGAAAGCGTCACCGCCGTGGCGCTCGGGCTGGGCTACACGAGCGTCAGCAGCTTCATCACCTTGTTCCGGCGCTACACGGGCACCACGCCGCGCGCCTACCTGGCGATGGGCAAGGATTGAATGGCGCCGCGCGCAAACCTTGCGCAACGCACATGCAAGCAGCAACGCACCCTCTCTTGTATGCTACGGCTATTGCCGCCGACGATGCCTGACCCGCGCCATGAGCCACAAATCACGCAGCCTCCTGCAGTCCATCTTCAGCCACCCGCTGAGCAACAATATTCATTGGCGCGAAGTCGAGTCCCTGCTGCAGCAACTGGGGGCGAGCGTGGAGCCGATCCAGGGCGCGCGCTTCCGGGTTGTGCTCAACGAGTATGAGTTTTACCTGCACCACCCGCATCACGGCAATGTGTGCGCCAAGCAGGAAATCAAGCACCTGCGCGATTGCCTCGTGGCCGCCGGCATCACCTCGCCGGACAACGGCGACAAGCCGAAGTGACCCTGCGCCTGCCCGGACAGGCGTCGCGCCGGCGATCTCCCGCCCTACCCCGCGATGATGACCATCGGCATCGAGCCGTCACGGCTTGAGCCAATCGATCCTCCTCACCGCATCAGCCAAACCAGCCCACCCGGCCCAACCCGGCCAGAACGGATTTCCATGACCAATCTTTCCGCATTCCTCGTCACCAACAAATGGCCGGCCCTGCGTCCCGAGCGGATCCAGCTCTATTCGCTGCCCACGCCGAACGGCGTCAAGATCTCGATCATGCTGGAGGAGACCGGGCTGCCCTACGAGCCGCACCTGGTGCGCTTCGACGCCAATGACCAGTACACGCCGGAATTCCTGTCGATCAGCCCGAACAACAAGATTCCCGCCATCCTGGATCCCAACGGCCCTGGCGACAAGCCCCTTGCCCTGTTCGAGTCCGGCGCCATCCTGATCTACCTGGCCGACAAGAGCGGCCAGTTCATCCCGCAGGACGCCGCCGGCCGCTACGAGACCATCCAGTGGCTCATGTTCCAGATGGGCGGCATCGGCCCGATGTTCGGGCAGGTTGGGTTCTTCAACAAGTTCGCGGGCAAGGAGTACGAGGACAAGCGCCCGCGCGACCGCTATGTCGCGGAGGCGAAGCGCCTGCTTGCCGTGCTGGATGGCCGCCTCGCGGACCGGACCTGGATCATGGGCGATACCTATACCATCGCCGATATCGCCACCTTCCCCTGGGTGCGCAACCTGATCGGCTTCTACGAAGCCGGCGAACTGGTCGGCATCAAGGATTTTCCCCACGTCACGCGCGCGCTCGATGCCTTCCTTGCGCGTCCGGCCGTGGTCAGGGGGCTGGATATTCCCAAGCGCGGCTAACCCCCCGCACCTGGAGACACGCTTGTGCCGCTGATTCGGTTTGACGCCCTTGCCTCCGGTCTGCCAGCCGCCTGGAAGTCCTCCGTCGTGGGGCAGGTCGGGACCGCCCGCATCAAAATCCTCAGGATGGATGAGCAGGCGTATGAAGCCGAGACGCACGACTACAACGAAGGCCTGTTTGTCGTGAGCGGACAGCTCATTTTGCAGACGGAGGGCGAAACCGTCGTGGTCCGGCCCGGAGAGATGTATCTCGCCCTGGCTGGCATCGCGCATGCCGTGCTGCCCGGCAGCCATGGGACGCTGGTGATCGTCGACGTCTGAACCGGCGCCATCGGAGAGCGCCAGCACCGTCGACAGCCCGACCATCAGGATGGATAAAGGCAAACCTCCACCGCTCGAGATCGTGCGCTGCCCGCCGGCGATCGCTCAGCGCAGCGCGGACCGCGCAATCACGGTGCGCTGGATTTCCGAGGAACCCTCGTAGATCCGCAGGATGCGCGCGTCGCGCACCAGGCGCTCCAGCGGCATCTCGCGCGTGAATCCGTAGCCGCCATGGATCTGCAACGCGGCATCCGTCACGAAGGCCACCGTTTCCGACGCATAGAGCTTGGCCATCGAGGCGTGGTCGGTAAAGGGCTCGCCGGCCCCGCGCCTGACCGCGGCCTGCAGGGTCAGCAGCCAGGCGGCTTCCACCCGTGTCTTCATGTCCGCGAACATCCATTGCAGGCCCTGCTTGTGCGAAAGCGGCTCGCCGCCCACGTGGCGCTGTTTCGCCCATTCGATCGCGGCTTCGAGCGCGGCTTCTGCAATGCCAAGGCTGGTTGCGGCCACATCCAGGCGGCTGTTGTCCAGCACCTTCATGGCGGTGCGGAAGCCGCTGCCCTCGGCGCCGAGCCGGTTCGCGGCGGGGACGAAGCAATCGAGCGCCACTTCGTGCGCGGGGGCGCCGCGGATGCCCATCAGCTTCTCCGCCGGGGCGACTTCCACGCCCGGCGTCTTCCGGTCGACGACGAAGGCGCTGATGCCGCGGGTCCCGGCCTCGGGATCGGTCTTCGCGTAGACCACGATGAAGTCCGCCGCGTTGGCGTTGGAGATGAAGTGCTTCACCCCGCGCAGGCGGTAGCCTTCGCCCTCCGGGATGGCGCGTGTCGCCATGTCCGCGGGATTCGAGCCGGCGCGCGGCTCGGTCAGCGCAAATGCGCCGAGCTTGATGCCGGCCGCTGCGTCCGGCAGGTAGCGCTCGCGCAGGCTGTCGTCGCCGCCGATCAGGATGGAGTCGGTCGCGAGATAGTGGGCCCCGATCATCGACGAGGTGGAAGCGCAGGCCTTGGCGATCTCGACCAGAGACAGGATCAGCGCGACGGGCGATGTGTCGGTGCCGCCCCAGCGCTCCGGCAGGTTCATGCCCATCACGCCGAGTTCGGCGAGCAGCGGCACATAGCGCGTGGCCGGGATTTCATCGCGGTCGACCTCGGCGGCCTTCGGCGCGAGTTCGCTCTGGGCGAACCGCCCGATGGCGTCGGCGATCTCGAGGTCGCCCGGCTGCACGCCCAATCGTTTATGCATGTTGATTCTCCATGTTGGTATCTTCCGGTGTGGCGCCAGCCGCCGGGCGATGGTGCGGGGCGGGACGGAGCGGCTGCGGTCCCAGCGCGCCGCTGGCACGCACTGCCGGCAAAGCGTCGCCAGCGATGCCGAGCGTTTCCAGGATGACGTCCGTGTGCTCCCCCAGCGCGGGCGCGCCGGTCACGCGATTGGCGCCGTAGCCGGAGAATTTCACGGGCTGCGACGGCAGGCGGACCTTGCCGCCGCGCGCGTCGGCAACCTCGGTGAGCAAGCCGCGATAAGCGGCGTGGTCGCTCTCCATTGCCTGCTTCACATTGCGGATGGGGGCGACCGGAATGCCCGCGGCGCTGAGCAACTGGTTCACTTCCTCCACCGTGCGCATGGCGGACCATCCCTCGATGCATGCCCGCAGGGCGCCCTCCGCGTTGCAGCGCGAGTGGTCGTCGGCGAAACGCGGATCGGCCGCCAGCTCCGGCTGGCCGATCGTGCCGGCAAGCGTCTGGAACAGCTTGTTGTTCAGCACCGCCACCACGTAGAAACCGTCTGCGGCGCGATACGCGCCGAACGGCGCGGAAGAAGGGTGGCGGTTGCCCACGCGGCGCGGGGCCAGGCCGGTCGCGGCGTAGCGGGCGACCAGCGTGGCGCTCAGGCTCAGGGTGGCATCGAACATCGACACATCCACGTGCGTGCCCTTGCCGGTCTTCTCCCGCGAGAGCAGTGCCGCCAGCACGCCCCACGACGCGAAGAGGCCGCTCACCACATCCGATACGGCTTCGCCAAGCAGCGTCGGCGTGCCGTCCGGCGAGCCGGTGGCGTCCATCAGGCCGCACATCGCCTGCAGGATGATGTCGTAAGCAGGCCGGTGCGATTCGGGTCCGGTCTGCCCGAAACCCGATACGCTGGCGTAGACAAGCGAAGGATTCTGCGCGCGAAGGGATTGATAGCCGATGCCCAGCTTGTCGGCTACCCCGGGGCGGAAATTCTCCACCACCACGTCGGCCCGCGCGCAGAGCGAGCGCGCGAGCTTCAGGCCCGACTCAGCCTTCAGGTCGATGACGATGCTCTGCTTGTTGCGGTTCATGGCGGCGAACAGCCCGCTCTCGCCGTCGACGAAAGGGCCGACCGCGCGGTAGTCGTCGCCGCCCGGCGGCTCGATCTTGATCACCTCGGCACCGAGATCGCCGAGCAGGGCCGTACAGTAAGGCCCGGCAAGCACGCGCGAAAAGTCGATCACGCGGATGCCGGCAAGCGGCAGGTCAGGATGGTTCACTTCACACTCCTCCAGATAGCCAGGGCGGCTTCGCCAGCGCGATCGCCGCCAGAGGGGGCGATGCGGCGTGGCTTGCGCGCCGATGACAGGATTCTGGGCAGCCGGAGCTATCAAGTAAAATATTGATATCAACTAGTACCTATACGATTTCCTGATGAGACTCTCCTTGCGCCTGTTGCGCTACTTCGCGGAGGCGGCGGAAGCCGGGAGCACCACGGCGGCGGCACGCTCGCTGAACGTGTCGCAGCCGTCGATCTCCGTTGCCATCCGCGAACTGGAGGCGCTGTTCGGAGAAGCGCTGTTTGCGCGTGACGCGGGGTCGAGGATGACGCTGACCCGCTTCGGCGTGCGCAAGCTGGCCGAGGCGCGACAGATCCTCGCCGCGGCGGCTGCGTTCGAGGCGGACCAGAGCGGCGATGCCGCCTCGGGTGAAGTGCACATCGGCGTGTTCAGCACGCTGGCGCCGGTGTACCTGCCGGTGCTGCTGCGGATCGCGCGCGAGCGCTTTCCCAGGCTCTCGGTGCGTTTCGTCGAGGGCGACCTGGCGCAGATCGAAGACTGGCTGCACGGCGGCCATATCGAATTCGCGCTGACCTACGACGTGGGGCTGCCCAGCGAGATCGAGCGCGAACGCATCGCCGAACTGCATCCCTACGGACTGGTCCCGGCCGGCTCGAAACTGGCCAGGGGAAGAGGGGCGATCTCGCTGCGGGAGCTGGCCGGCGAACCGCTGATCCTGATCGACCTGCCGCACAGCCGCGATTTCCTGATGGCGCCGTTCTGGCAGTATGGCTTGCAGCCGGAAGTGCGCTATCGCGCCACCTCGCTGGAACTCGCGCGGAGCATGGTTGCGAACGGGCTTGGCGTGTGCCTGCTGATCACCCAGGCGCCGTCGGCCGCGCAGACAGCCGGCGTGGTGGAAAGGCCGATCCGCGAGGAGACCATCCGGCAGCCCCTGGTGATTGCCCGCTCGGCTCGCATGTCACGCACGCCGGCGTCGGAACTGCTGGCCGGGTGCGTGCGCGAGGCGGTGCATGAGGCGATGGCGGCGCGCGCCGTCCGGGGCAGGCGCGGCAGGTAGCCCGGCGGATCCGGGCAGCGGGCGCGGGAGACACTGGAACCAGCCGGGCTTCAGGTCACCGCCCCGATCTGCCAGGGCACGAACTCATTCTGCCCGTAGCCATGGATCTCGCTCCTGGTGCGCTCGCCGGAAGCCACCCGCAGCATCAAGGCGAGAATGCGTTCGCCGACCTCGTCAACGGTCTCCTCGCCATCCGCGATCGTCCCGCAGTTCAGGTCGAGATCGTCCTGCTGCTTGCGCCAGACGGCGCTGTTGGTGGCGAGCTTCAGCGATGGCGTGGGCGCGCACCCATAGGCCGAGCCCCGCCCCGTGGTGAAGCAGATCAGGTTCGCGCCGCCGGCAACCTGGCCGGTTGCCGATACCGGGTCGTAGCCCGGCGTATCCATGAAGACAAGCCCCTTGCTCCGGACGGTCTGCGCGTACTCCAGCACATCCATGAGCGGGCTATTGCCGCCCTTGGCGACCGCACCGAGTGACTTCTCCAGGATGGTCGTCAGCCCGCCTGCCTTGTTGCCGGCCGAGGGATTGTTGTTGAGGTTCGCATCGAGCCTGGCGCAATAGGCTTCCCACCAGCGGATGCGCGCGAGCAGCTTCTCGCCCACCGCGCGCGACACGGCCCGCTGGGTGAGCAGGTGCTCGGCGCCGTAGATCTCCGGGGTTTCCGACAGGATGGCCGTGCCGCCCTGGCCGACGAGGCGGTCCACGGCATTGCCAAGCGCGGGGTTGGCGGTGATGCCGGAGTAGCCGTCGGAGCCGCCGCATTGCAAGCCGACCACCAGGTGCGCGGCGCTGATAGGCTCCCGCGCCACGCGATTGGCCTCGGCCAGCATGGCCCTGACCTGTTCGACGCCGAGCGCGACGGTGCGTGCCGTTCCGCCCGCTTCCTGGATCACCGCCGTGCGCAGGCCGGGCTTGCCGGCCAGTCCTTCGGCGGCGAGCAGGTCGCCGATCTGGTTGGTCTCGCAGCCGAGCCCGACAAACAGCACCGCCGCGAAATTCACGTGCCTGGCGTAGCCGGCCAAGGTGCGCCGCAGGATCGCCAGGCCCTCGCCCTGCGAATCGATGGCGCAGCCGCCGCCATGCGTGAGCGCCACCACGCCGTCCACCATCGGGTAGTCCGACAGGGCTTCGGGGTGGATATCCCGGCGGAAGTGGTCGGCGATGGCCCGTGCCACGGTCGCCGAGCAATTGACCGAAGTCAGGATGCCGATGTAGTTGCGCGTGGCAATGCGCCCGTCGGCCCTTCGGATGCCGAGGAAGGTGGCCGGGCCCGCGCTCGCGGCCGGCACGGGGGCGGCGTCGCCAAAGCGATAGTCGCGGGCAAACTCGACCATGCCCAGGTTGTGCGTGTGCACATGTTGTCCCGGCTCGATCCGCTGCGACGCGATGCCGATGATCTGGCCATAGCGGCGCACCGGCTGGCCGCTCTCGATGCGGCGCAGCGCGATCTTGTGCCCTGGCGGGATCATGCCGGCGACGGTCACGCCCTCGTCTCTCAGGAGCGTCCCGGGAATCAGCTGCTGGCGTGCGATCACCACGTCGTCCGCCGGACTCAGTTTGATGGTGGGTGAAAGCCATTCCCTCGCGGCGGGTGACTGCATGGTGGTTCCTCTTGCTCTTGAGACGGTGATACGAAGGATGTCGCTTACAGCGGATTCGACAGCAAGCCTCGCGCGGCGAGATTGCTCACCAGCGCGCGAATGCCGAAGGTCCAGGGCTCTGCCCGGTCCGCCAGGTTGACGCGGTTGCGCAGCGTGCCGAGCCTGGGGCTGCGAATGGTGACCACGTCGCCCAGCTTGTGCGTGAATCCGCAGCCGGGCGCATCGCGGTCCTCGGTCGGCGCGAACAGGGTGCCGAGGTACAGCATGAAGCCGTCCGGATACTGATGGCAGCGGGAGGCGGCCTGCGCCACCAGGTCGAGCGGGTCCCGGCTGATCTTGCTCATCGAGTTGGCGCCGCGGAGCACGAAACCGTCACCGCCCTCCACGCGCAACTGGATCTCTTCCGCACGCACATCGTCCATCGAGAAGGTAGCGTCGAACAGGCGCAGGAAGGGGCCGATGGCGCAAGAGGCGTTGTTGTCCTTGGCCTTGCTCAGCAGCAAGGCGCTGCGGCCCTCGAAGTCGCGCAGGTTGACGTCGTTCCCCAACGCGGCACCCTGCACCGTGCCGGCGCTGTTGACCGCGAGCACGACCTCGGGCTCGGGGTTGTTCCAGGTGGACTCCGGATGGATGCCGATATCGGCACCGGTGCCCACCGCGGCCAGCACGGGGGCCTTGGTGAAGATCTCGGCATAGGGGCCGATGCCCACCTCGAGATACTGCGACCAGAGCCCCTGCTTGATGAGCAGTTGCTTCAGCGCATCGGCTTGCGCCGAGCCGGGGCGTACGGCCGCGAGGTTGTCGCCGATCAGGGCCTTCACCTCCTGGCGCACGGCATCGGCGCGCGACGCATCCCCGCCCGCCTGCTCCTCGATGACCCGCTCCAGCATGCTTGCCGCGAACGTGACACCCGCTGCCTTGATGACCTGGAGGTCGCACGGCGCCAGCAGATGGGGCTGGCTCGCATCCCGCGCGGGGCGACCTGTATTGCGAAGGATCTCCGCAAGGCTGCCGAGCCGCCGGCCGGGCGCGCGCCGGACCCGCTCGGCGGGCGCATCCAGTTCGAGCAGCCCGCTGATGGTGCAGGCCAGCTCCGACAGATCGTAGACACCGTCGTCACGAATCGCGACGACCGATGGGCCGGAGATCCGCCCGGGCACCCAGGCGCGTCCCACCAGTATGCCGGCGCAGCCGTCGTCGGGCAGTGCATCCGACAAATCGAGAGAGGTCAGTGTTTCCATATGCGATGTAGTCTCCAATGCGTGCCGGATCAGGCTTGTTCGTGTCCCTGCCGCAGCCGGGTACTGATCAGCGCGGCAAGCACAAGCAGGCCGGCGATCAGCAACAGTCCGTTGTGGGTGCTGCCGGTGGCTTGCTCGATCAGGCCCATCATCGAAGGGCCGAAGAAGCCGCCGAACAGGCCGCACGTGGTGACGAACGCCAGGCCCCCTGCCAGCGCCGTGCCGCTCAGGCGGCTGGAAGGGAAGATAAAGAGAACAGATTGCACCACAAACAGCATGGACGCCGTCAGCGAGAAGCCGATCAGGCCGATAAACGAATTGGACATCGCGGCCACCACCAGGCCGGCGGACATCGTCAGGAGCCCGATGAACAGCATCCGCCGGCAACGCTGCGGCGTTGTCGCCAGGCGGGGCAGAATCGCGGCGCCGAGGGCAGCCGCCACCCAGGGCACGGAGTTGAGCGCGCCGATCTCCAGCGGTGACAGGCTGGCGTAGGTCGCGATGATGCCCGGCAGGAAGAAGATGACCGTGTAAATGGTGATCTGGTGGCAAAAGTACACGGCAATGGTCAGCCAGATCTGCGGATCGCGCAGCATCTCCGTGAAGCGGTGCTGGGATGCGCCAGAGCCCTGCTCCGCGTCCAGCCGCGCCTGCAGCCGCTGGCGTTCTTCCACGGTCAGCCAGGGTGCGCTGCCCGGACCATCCGGCAGGGTCTTCCAGACAACATAGGCGAGCGCCAGGGTCGGCAGCCCTTCGATGATGAACAGCCACTGCCAGCCATGCAGGCCCATCAGGCCGTCCATCTGGAGCAGCGCGCCGCCCAGCGGGCCGCTCAGGATGTTGGCGACGCAGACGCCCAGCAGGAAGTAGCCGGTAGCCCGGGCCCGCTGCTCGCGGTCAAACCAGTACGTCAGGTAGAGCATGACACCTGGGAACAGGCCCGCCTCGGCAACGCCGAGCAACAGCCGCATGATGTAGAAGCTGGTCTCGCCCTGCACGAATGCCATGCCTGCGGAAAGCAGGCCCCAGGTGATCATGATGCGGGTGATCCAGAACCTGGCGCCCACCTTGTGCATGATCAGGTTGCTCGGGACTTCGAACAGCGCGTAGGTCAGGAAGAACAGTCCGGCGCCCAGGCCATAGGAGGCCGCCGACAACCCCACGTCGATCCCCATGCTGGCCTTGGCCAGGGCGATATTGGTGCGATCGAGGAAACTGATCACGTAGACAATCACAAGCAAAGGCATCAGCTTGCGAATGAGTAGTTTGTTCAGGCGCTGCGCGTCGTCGGCCAAGGGCTCAACGCGCGCCGCGACAGCGTCGGCAGTTAGCATGGGGTCTCCTGATATTGGTGTTTTATTGATGTTCTGCTTGTGCTGGCACGCCAGTGCCGCCGCGGCTCAGGCCGGGCCGAGGCCGGCCCAGACCGGTCCGTCCGGAAAGCGGTAGCGCTCCAGCGTGCCGGCATGCATCTCGATGCTGTAGCCCGGGCGCTGGGGCGGCATATAGCGGCCGTTGCGAATCACTACCGGCTCGACGAAATGCTCGTGCAGATGGTCGACGTATTCGAGCACGCGGTTTTGCAGCGAACCGGATACCGCGATGTAGTCGAACAGCGAGATGTTCTGCACGTACTCGCACAAACCGACGCCGCCGCCATGCGGGCAGACCGGGATGCCGAACTTCGCCGCCAGCAACACGACGATCAGAACCTCGTTGAGGCCGCCGAGGCGCGCGGCGTCAAGCTGGCAAAAATCCAGCGCCTGCGCCTGGAACATCTGCTTGAACATCACGCGATTGTGGCAATGCTCGCCGGTGGCCACGCCGATGGGTGCAATGCGCTTGCGGATTTCGGCGTGCCCTAGAATATCGTCCGGGCTGGTCGGCTCTTCGATCCACCAGGGATCGAAGGCCGCGAGGCGGCGCATGGCGTCGACCGACTGATCCACGCTCCAGACCTGGTTGGCGTCCATCATCAGCGTCCGCTCCCAGCCGATCTCCTCACGCAGGATCGTGGCGCGGCGCATATCCTCCTCCAGATCGGCGCCGACCTTCTGCTTGAAGTGCGTCCATCCCGCCGCGACGGCATCGCGCGCCAGCTGGCGCATCTTCTCCTCCGAGTAGCCCAGCCAGCCCGCGGCGGTGGTGTAGCCCGGGTAGCCTTGCTCAAGCATCTGCGCCTCTCGCCGTGCTTTGCCCGGGGCCTGGCGGCGGAGCAGCGCGATCGCTTCCTCCGGCGTCAGCGCATCCGTCACGTAGCTGAAATCCAGGCAGCGGACCAGTTCTTCAGGCGTCATATCCGCCAGCAGCTTCCATACCGGCTTGCCGGCTGACTTTGCCCACAGATCCCAGACGGCGTTGACGATGGCCGCGGTGGCAAGGTGAATCACGCCTTTTTCCGGCCCCAGCCAGCGCAGCTGGCTGTCGCTGGTGGCAAACCGCCGCCAGAAGGCGCCCATGTCCGAGGTGATTTCCTCGAGGGTCAGGCCAACCACCAGCGGGGCCAGGGATTGCACGGCGAGCACGCAGATCTCGTTGCCACGGCCGATGGTGAAGGTCAGCCCATGGCCTTCCGTCCCTTGCGGGGCATCGGTGTGCAGCACCACATAGGTTGCCGAATAGTCCGGAGCCGCATTCATGGCATCGGAGCCGTCAAGGGTTCTGGACGTCGGGAAGCGAATGTCGTGGACGCTGAGGTGGGTAATTCGAATACGCATTTGACGCTCGGCTGATTGGTTGTTGGGGCCGTCAGGGACATCCTGGCCATCTGGGACGCGTCGACTGTACAGCCCCTATTGATACCTGCATAATCGTGCTTTCATATATATCGATATCAAAATTGGTATCTATTCAATGTGAAGCCAACCGATGTGAAACCCGAGCCCACCGAACCCTCCCCGGAATCGGCGAAAGCGTTTGCACCGCTGAAGATCTCAAGCCGGCAGATCGCCTTGATCAACGCGCTGGCGGAACACCGCAACCTTCGCCGGGCCGCGGCGGCCATGCACACCACCCAGCCGGCGGCCAGCCTGTTGCTGCAGCAGCTTGAGGAAAGACTCGGCGTGCAGTTGTTCGAGCGCCTTCCGCGAGGCATGGAACCGACGCTCTACGGCGAGGTACTGATCCGTTTCGCCCAGGGGGTCACGCACGAATTCGGCCATGCAGAAGCGGAAATCGCGGAACTGGGCCGCGGCGCCTCGGGCCTGGTGCGGATCGGCACCGTCATGGGTCCGGTGCCGACGATCCTGACGCGCGGGCTGCTGGCGTTCAAGGCCGCTAACCCGAAGGTGCGGATTGCCATTGAGGTGGGGACCAGCGACACCCTGCTGCCGTCGCTGATCCGCGGGGACTTCGATGTGGTGCTGGGCCGCTTGCCCGACCGGCTCAGTCATCCGGACCTGGACATTGAATTGTTCGAAAGGGGCGAGCAGATGCGGGTGATCGCGCGGCCGGACCATCCGTTGACCAGGCTCGATCCACTGGCGCTGCGCGACCTGGTGCCGATGACCTGGATTCTTCACCCCGTGGGCAGCCCGATGCGGCTGAGAGTCGAGAGTGCGTTGACGCAGGCGGGGATGATCGATGCCCTGGATATCGTCGAGACCGCGTCCATTCTTGCCGCCACCGCCATGATGGAAACCTCCGACATGATTTCCGTGGTGCCGAACGACGTTGCGCAGTATTACGCGCGTTATGCGATGGTCTCCGTGCTTCCCGTGGAGTTGCCGGTGTCGATGGTCAATCTCGGGTTGCTGACGCGGCGCTCGCGTCCGATGTCGGCGGCGGTGCGCGGCGTGCTCAGTTACTTGAAGGAGTACGGGAGGGACGCCGAGGTTGGCAGCCCCGATCCGGGAAGCCGGCGCTGAACAAAAAGGCGGACACCAGACTGGTGCCCGCCCGTTCAACGCCTGCCGTCAGCCGGCGATCTCCGCCACCGCCTTCGCTGGCGCCACCGCATAGTGATCGAACTGCATCGCAAAGCTTGCGCGCCCCGAGGTCAGCGCGCGCAAGCTGCCGATATAGCCGAACATGCCGGCCAATGGCACATGCGCTTCAACCACGACCGTGTTGCCGCTGCCATCGCCGCCGCGCTGCGACTGCCCCCGCACCAGGCCCCGGCGCCGGTGCATGTCGCCGATCACGTCGCCCACATGATCCGCGGGCGTCACCACCTCCACGGCCATCGCCGGCTCCAGCACCATCGGCTGCGCATCGCGCGCGGCTTCGCGGAAGGCCGCCGCCGCCGCGGTCTCGAAGGCCAGCGCCGAGGAATCGCGCTCGTGGTAGCAGCCGTCCAGCAGGGTGGCCTTGAAATCGACCACCGGGTAGCCCGCGAGCACGCCTTGCGCTGCGGCGCGGCGGATACCGGCTTCCACCGCCGGCACAAACTCGCGCGGTACCGCGCCGCCGGTGATGCGGCTCTCGAACTGCAGGCCTTCTCCGCGCGCCAGCGGCTCGAAACGCAGCAGCACTTCCGCGAACTGGCCCGGCCCGCCGCTTTGCTTGCGATGCAGATAGCGCGCATCGGCGGCGCGGGTCAGCGTTTCGCGATAAGCCACTTGCGGGCGGCCTACCGTCACCTCCACGCTGAACCGCGTGCGCAGTTTTTCCAGCGTGACTTCCAGTTGCAGTTCGCCCATGCCGGACAGCAGCGTCTGGCCGCTCTCCGGGTCTTGCCGCAGCCGCAGGCTCGGGTCTTCCTGCACCAGCACCTGCAATCCGCGCGACAAGCCAGCCTGGTCCGCCTGCGATTTCGGCTCGATGGCCACGTCGATCACCGGTTCGGGCGACTCGATGCTCTCCAGCACCACGGGATGCGCCGGATCGGTCAGCGTGTCGCCGGTGATGGTCGCCTTGAGGCCGACGATCGCCACGATATCGCCCGCCACGGCAACATCGCGCTCCTGCTTCCGGTCGGCATGCATCTCGTACAGCCGGGCCACGCGTTCACGCTTGCCGCTGCCGGCGTTGAGCACGGTGTCCCCGGCGGCAAGCCTGCCGCGATACAGGCGGACGAAGGTCAGCGTGCCGTGCGCGTCGTGCACCACCTTGAAGGCGAGCGCCACCAGCGGCTGGTCCGCATCCGCGCTGACTTCATGGCGATCCACCTCGCCGGGTGCCGGCAGATAGGCCGTCACCGCGTCGAGCAGCGGCTCCACGCCCTTGTTCTTGAAGGCCGATCCCGCCAGCACCGGCACCACGGCGCCGGAGATCGTCGCACGCCGGATGGCCGCGCGCAGCGCGTCCCCGGCCGGCACGCGGCCGGCGAGATAATCTTCGAGCAAGGCATCGTCATGCTCGGCCAGGGTTTCCAGCAAACGTTCGCGCCATACGGCCGCCTGCTCCCTCTGCGCGGCCGGCACGGCCTGCGTCACGTATCCGGTCGTGCCCGCACCGCCCTGCCATAGCAAGGCCTGCATGGTGACAAGATCGATCACGCCGGTGAAATCGCCCTCGCTGCCGATGGGCAACTGCAGCACGAGCGGCACCACGCCGAGGCGGTCCTCGATCATGCCCACCACGCGCAGGAAATCCGCGCCGGTGCGATCCAGCTTGTTGACGAAGGCCAGGCGCGGCACGCGATAGCGGTCCGCCAGGCGCCAGTTGGTTTCCGTCTGCGGCTCCACGCCGGCCACACCGTCGAACACCACCACCGCGCCGTCGAGCACGCGCAGCGAGCGGTTCACTTCGATGTTGAAATCGATGTGGCCCGGCGTATCGATCAGGTTGATCTGGTGCTCGCGCCAGAACACGGTGGTGGCCGCGCTGTTGATGGTGATGCCGCGCGCCTGCTCCTGCGGATCGAAATCCATGGCGGCGGCGCCGTCGTGCACCTCGCCCAGCCGGTGGCTGGCGCCGGTGTAGAACAGGATGCGTTCCGAGGTGGTGGTCTTGCCGGCGTCGACGTGGGCGATGATGCCGATGTTCCTGAGGTTTCTGCGTTCGTTCCTGCGTTCTTTTCTGCTTTCCATGATGGGCTGCCTACAATGCAAACACCCTGGCGGGTGTGTGCCTGCCAGGGTGTCTTGGGTCCCTGGGAGGCGATCTGCGAGGCCTCCCGGACTGCATGTGCGGCCGGGAGGCTATGGGATCGCTTGCGGGGCGGCGCCGGCATGCCGCATGCGGCACGCAACCTTCTCGGTGGCTACGCCAGCCGACGCCGTTACCGCACCAAGGGACGAGCGCAAGCTCCCGTTCCCTTGGCCGGTTTGAATCGTGGCGATCAGCTTGTCGTAGGTACGCATGGCGTGTCAGATGGTGGCGAAACAAAAAAACAAAACCCCGGAGGGCCTGCGGGCCGTCCGGGGTTGGCGATATGCTGTTTCGTCACTCCCGGAACCGGCCTTGCAGCCTTCCGGGCGGACGCTCGGAAGACTAGGCGTGAATAGCCAGCAGCACGCGTTCACCGTAAGGTGCCGCGGCAAACACTGCGATGGCGGTGCGTTGCGCTGCTTGCTTCATGTTGCCTGAACTCCAGAGAATGGAGCGGAGTCTAGCACTTGCAGGAAAAACTTGCAGCGCACCATACGTGCACCCCGCCCCAAAGTGCGCTAGGCTGAAAAAAGACATCCCCACGCAGGAGATCCCCATGCCAAGTCACCCAGTCCTGGAACGGGTCACCGCCCGTATCGTGGCGCGCAGTGCTGGCACCCGCCAGCCCTACATGGACCGCACCCGCGCCATGGCGGGGCAGAAGGTGGAACGCGCCCATCTCTCTTGTACCAACCTGGCGCACGCCGTGGCGGCCATGCCAGAGCAGGCCAAGATCCGCCTGAAGGCGCAGGAGCGCCCCAACCTCGCCATCGTTTCGTCCTACAACGATATGCTGTCGGCGCACCAGCCACTGGCGGAGTATCCGCAATGGCTCAAGGAGGCCGCGCTGGAAGCGGGCGGCACCGCGCAGTTCGCTGGCGGCACACCCGCCATGTGCGATGGCGTGACGCAGGGTCAGGACGGCATGGATCTCTCGCTGTTCTCGCGCGATGTGATCGCGCTGTCCACGGCGGTGGCACTGTCGCACCAGATGTTCGACGGCGCGCTGTACCTCGGCGTGTGCGACAAGATCGTGCCGGGGCTGGTGATGGGCGCGCTGTCCTTCGGCCACCTGCCGGCCATCTTCGTGCCCGGCGGACCCATGACCACGGGCATCGGCAATGAAGAAAAGGCCCGCGTGCGCCAGCGCTATGCCGAGGGCAAGATCAGCCGCGCCGAGTTGCTGGAGGCGGAGAGCCAGTCCTACCATGGCCCCGGCACCTGTACCTTCTACGGCACCGCCAACTCCAACCAGATGCTGATGGAGATAATGGGCCTGCACCTGCCCGGCACCGCCTTCGTCAATCCGAACACGCCGCTGCGCGAGGCGCTCACGCGCGAGTCCGCGCGGCAGGCGCTGCGCCTGGTACATGGCGGCGAGCGCTATACGCCCGTGGCCGACGTGCTCGACGAGCACGCCTTCGTCAACGGCATCGTCGGCCTGCTGGCCACCGGCGGCTCCACCAACCACACGCTGCACCTGGTGGCGATGGCGCGCACCGCCGGCATCGTGCTGAGCTGGGACGATTTCGCCGAACTATCGGAAGTGGTGCCGTTGCTGGCGCGCGTGTACCCCAACGGCAGCGCGGACGTGAACCAGTTCCAGGCCGCAGGTGGCCTGCCTGTGGTGATCCGCGGACTGCTGCAGCTCGGGCTGCTGCACGACGACGTCACTACCGTGGTGGGCAAGGGGCTGGCGGACTACACTCGCGAGCCGGTGCTGCGCGATGGCAGGCTCACCTGGATCGACGGGCCGGAAGCGCCGCTGGACGACAGCGTGGTGCGCTCTGCCAGCCAGCCGTTCGCGCCCGAGGGCGGCATCAAGCTGCTCGACGGCAATATCGGCCGCGCGGTACTCAAGATCTCGGCGGTCAAGCCCGAGCACCATGTGGTCGAGGCCCCAGCGCTGGTGTTCCATACGCAGGATGCGCTGATCGACGCCTTCAAGCGCGGCGAGCTGGAGCGCGACTTCGTCGCCGTGCTGCCATGGCAAGGGCCGGCCGCCTGCGGCATGCCGGAGCTGCACAAGCTCACGCCTACGCTGACGGTGCTGCAGGAGCGCGGTTTCCACGTGGCGCTGGTGACGGACGGGCGCATGTCCGGCGCATCGGGCAAGGTACCGGCCGCCATCCACGTCTGCCCCGAAGCACTGAGCGGCGGCGGCATCGCCCGCGTGCGCGACGGCGACCCGATGCGCGTGGATGCGAACACCGGTGTGCTGACGGTGATGGTGCCGGAAGCGGAGTGGGCCGCGCGCGACGTGACGCCGCCCGATCTCACCGCCAACCGGCACGGCGTGGGACGCGACCTGTTTGCAAACTTCCGGCGCCATGTCAGCACGGCCGAGGCGGGCGCGTGCTCGCTGTTCGCGCAGGAGGGCTGAAGCGCCCCGCTTAGAAACTATGGCTGATGCCGGCACCAAACCCGGTGCCGCCACTGGCCTGCCGGCTGTGGCGATACGACACCGCGCCATACAGCGTGGTGCGTTTCGATAGCGCGTAGTCCAGCCCGCTGGTGACGTAGCCGGTCGTGCCGGCGTGGCCGTAGCCCTGGAAATCCCGCGCACCGGAGAGCTTCAGCGTGACGGCGCCCACGCGCCAGTTCGCGGCGAGGGTGGCCGCGCTGCGTTTCGCGCTGGCATCGCCGAGAAACGCCTGGCTGGCGGCGCTCAGATGCGTCTGGCTATACGACGCCATCAGCCGCACCGCGCTGAAGGCATAGGCGAGCCCGGCAAACCAGGTGTTGTCGCGGGCTGAATTGCGCTCGGCGGTGAGCATGGCGGACCACGGTCCCGCGTCGTAGTTGAGCGAAGCGGCCAGCGGCCGGGTGCGGTCCCGGTTGCCGGCGGCATCCGGCGTCTCGTTCTTTTCCACGCCGGCGGAGACGTGGACATGCACGCCACCCCATTTCGGCGAATCGTAGAACACCCCGTTGTTCAGCCGCGAATATTCTCCCGCCGGACCGTTGTGGTACGGATCGGTGCGATAGGACGGGTGGTACACAAACCAGGCCACCGAGCCGACGCGATTGAAGTTGTCCCAGCTGTCGTACTGCCAGTCGTATTGCCACATCGGCGTCAGCGCGCGGCCAAACCGCAGGTCGCCATAGGGCGATCGGATGCCGACGGTGGATTCGCCCTGGAAGTACGGCGTGGCACCGCTGGCTTCAAGGCGTCCGTCGCCCATGTCGAAACGTGTCTGCAGGTTCATGGTGGCGGCCCAGCCGCCGCCCAGCGGCTCGCTGCCGCGCAGGCCGATGAAGCTGCGCTGCATGGTGCCGAGCTGGACCGGCTGTCCCGGCGCCGGGCGGAAGATGCCGGCATCGGCAAAGCCATACAGCGTGAGGCTGCCCTGCGCGTGCGCCATCGGTGCGGCCGGGGCCAGTACGGCGGCGCAGGCGAGCGCCGGCAGACAGCGCGCCAGTGCGCGCTTGCGGCGCAGGCCGGGGGAAAATGCGCTTTCGCATGGCGGCGCCACGGCGCGAAAGCGCGGGGATGTATGTGATGGGTTCCGTGTGGGGTTCAGTGCGGGGTTCAGTGCGGGCGTGGAGTCAAACGTCAATGCCAGTTCCAGATTTGATGACATGCCAGGGTCCGCCGCTCGGGTAGCGGGCCCTGGACAAGCGTGAGCGACCCAAAGGGGTGAAAGTGCGGCGGCATCACGAGGGCGCGCCACAAAACAGAATCGCCGCCGGGGCGTTTGCGCGCCCCGGCGGCGGAAGACGATCAGGCCAGACGGTTCAGCTCAGCCTGCGCGCGGGATTGGCCACGGCGGGCACGGCGAGTTGCGCATCGTCGGGTACGCGCAGTTCCTGCACCGGCACGGCGATGGCGCAGCCGGCGGCTTCCAGCGCCTGCTTGATGCGGTGGTAGAACGCGAAGCGTACGGTCCAGTAATCCACGGCGGCAAGCCAGCAGCGCACATTAAGCGTCACGCCTTGCGCCGCGTAGTTGATCACCATGACCTCGGCGGCCGGGTCCGCCAGCACGCGGTCTTCCGCGGCGAGCATGGTGCGCAGCGCATCGAGCGCGGCCTGGATATCGGCGCCGAAGGTGACCGTGACCTCGATATCGAGGCGGCGCGTGGGGTTCTCGCTGTAGTTGGTGATGGCGCTGCCCCAGATCTTGCCGTTGGGCACGCGCAGGCAAACCCCGTCGAAGGTGGTCAGCTCGGTCATGAACAGCCCGGTTTCGCGCACCGTGCCCGCCACGCCCTGGGCATCGATGTACTGGCCCACGCGGAACGGCCGCAGCAGCACCAGCATGATGCCCGCGGCGATATTCTGCAGCGTACCTTGCAAAGCCAGCCCGATGGCGAGGCCGGCGGCGCCGAGCATGGCGATGATGCTGGCGGTCTGCACGCCAAATTGCGACAGCACCAGCACAATCGTGATCACGCGCACGATCCACTGCGTGACGCTGGCCAGCATGGGACGCAAGGTGGCATCGACGCGCGGGCGGTCGAATGCGCGCAGCACGGCGGCGCGGGCACGGCCCGAGATCCACCAGCCCAGTATCAGGATCAGGACGGCGGCGATGCAGTTCAGGCCCTGCTGCACCACCAGTTGCAGCAGGTAGGTCCAGGCTGCTTCCAGCTTTCTGGGCTCGATGAAGTTGAGGTCCATGGATTCGGCTCCGGCAATCAAATTGGAAAGACTGGTCATGCGCGGCTCACGCTGCCGCGCCGGCGATGCGCCAGTTCGCCTGCGTCGGGCAACGGCGTTTCGCTGCGCGCGAGCTGGCCGGGATCGAGCTGATGCGAGAAGCCAGCCACCGAGCCCATGCGGCGCTGGCGGTCCTCCGGCAAGGTTGGCCCGCTCTGAATATAGACGGTGAGCAATTCGGCAAGATGAACGAGCACGGACAACCGTGTGCGCTCATAGCCATGCGAGGCGTCGGCGCCGAAGCAAAGCAACGCCGTACGCACATCGTGCCCGGCAGTGACCGCCGCGCCCGCGTCGGAGTGGTAGAAACGGAACACGTCGCGATGGCTGGGGATGCCGTGCTCTTCGCACAGGCGCAGCAAGCGGCGCGTAAGGTGATAGTCATGCGGTCCGGCCGAATCCATCAGCGGAATGGTCACGCCATTTTCGCTCGCGCCCTGCCCCGGCGCCACCGGGCCGATGTCGATGCCGATCACTTCGCTGACGTCGTCCTCGATCACCGCGGTGGCGCCCGAACCAACTTCTTCGGTGAGCGTAAACACGGCGTGGCAGTCCATCGGCACCGGCGCGCCGCTTTCGCGCACGGCCTTGAGTGCGGCCAGTACCGCGGCGACGCCGGCCTTGTTGTCGAGATGGCGCGAGACGATAAAGCCGTTGTCGAGGATCTCGGGGTTGGCGTCGAACGCAACGAAATCGCCCACCTGTATACCGAGTTCGCGCAGTGCTTGCGGCGTGGCGGCATCTTCGTCGAGCCGCAGTTCGAGCTGGTCCCAGTTGACGGGTTGCGTGTCCACCGCCTCGTTGTATACGTGACCCGAAGCCAGCAAGGGCAGCACCGAGCCGCGATGCCGGCCGCTCTCGGTAAACAGTGTCACGCGCCCGCCTTCGGCCCAGCGGCTGGACCAGGTACCGATGGGAGCTAGCGCCAGGCGGCCGTTGGGCTTGACTTCGCGCACCATGGCGCCAAGCGTATCGAGATGGGCGACGATAGCGCAGTCGGGGCCGAGCCCGGCTTGCGCGCGATTGCCGCGCAGCGTGGCGCGGATGGTGCCGCGCCGGGTGAGCTGGTACGGAATGTCCAGGCTGTCGAGCGTGCGCGCGGTGTAGTGCACGATCTCGTCGGTCAGCCCGGCGGGACTGGGGATGGCGAGCAACTCCAGCAGCGTGGTCTTGAGGTAGTAAGCGTCGATTGTCAGTGTCTGCATGCGGGCGGGTTCATGGTTCGGTTCAGGAAGAAGTTGGTACGGAAGAGGTTGGTACGCCAGGGAACGCGGTCAGGCGGTGAACGGGAAAAGGAGGTCGACAAAGCGCTCGGCGGTCGGCTGCGGTTCGTGGTTGGCCAGGCCGGGGCGTTCATTGGCTTCGATGATCACGTACTCGGGCTGGTCATGCGCGGGTACCAGAAAGTCCAGTCCCACCACCGGGATGCGCAACGCGCGCGCGGCGGTAACGGCGGCTTCGCGCAGCACCGGATGGAGTTCCGCCGTGACGTCGTGCAGCGTGCCGCCGGTATGCAGGTTGGCGGTCTTGCGCACCGGCACGCGCTGGCCGGCCGCCGGCACCGAAGCCATCCCCAGGCCTTGCGCGCCGATGCAGCGCCCGGTTTCGCCGTCCATCGGAATGCGGCTTTCGCCACCGGTGGCAGCGGCGCGGCGCGCGCTGTGGCGCTCAATCAGCGTCTTGAGATCCGACTTGCCGTCTCCCACCACTTCGGCCGGCTTGCGAATCGCGGCAGCCACCACCGCGTAGCCGATCACGACGATGCGCAAGTCCTGCCCGGGACAGAACGACTCCAGCAACACGTTGCCGCCTTCGCGCTGCGCGGCTTCGATAGCGCTGGGCAGTTGCGCGGTGTCGCGCACGTCCACGCTGATGCCGCGCCCCTGCTCGCCGCAGGCGGGCTTGACCACCACCGAGCCGCAGGCACCAAGGAAGGCTGCGTTGTCTGCCTCGCTGCCCGCGGGCCGCTGGCGCGGCACCGCGAGGCCCGCCGCATCCAGCCGGGCACGCGTAAGCGCCTTGTCCTGGCACCACGTCATGGCCACCGCGCCGGTCAGCTCCGAAAGCGATTCGCGGCACAGCACCTCGCGTCCGCCGAAGCGCAGGCCGAAGATGCCGCTGGCGGCATCGACGATGTCCACGCCGATACCGCGCCGGCGCGCTTCCTTGACGATCAGCGCGGCGTAGGGATTGAGCTGGTCGCACTCGCTGCTGCCGGCAAACAGCGGCTCGTTGATGGCGTTCTTGTGCTTGATGACAAAGCCATCGAGCTGGCTGAAGCCGAGCTTGTGATACAGGCCGATGGCGTGCTCGTTGTCGTGCAGCACCGAGAGGTCGAGCGACCGCCTGCCGCGTTCGGCAAAGCGCGCGAGCAGGTGCGTGACCAGCGAGCGCCCCACGCCGGCGAGGTGGGTCTGCGGATCCACCACCAGGCACCACAGGCTGCTGCCGCCCTGCTCGTCGCCGAAGGCCAGCGCATGGTCCACGCCCATGGCCGAGCCGACGATCTCGCCGCTCTGCTCATCCTCGGCGAGCAGGTAGACCACCGCTTCCTGCTCGCGTTGACGCCACACGGTGGCAGCGTCTAGCAGCACCATCTTGCGCATGGCGTAGAGGCGATTGATGGCGGCGATGTCGGCGCGGGTCGCGAGGCGGCGAATGGTGACGCCAGGAGATGGCGCGCTATCGTCCAGCGGCACATCGAGGCGGCGGCGGAACAGCAGCGAAGGATCGAGGAACAGCGTCTGCGGCGCTTGCGCGAGCACGAGTTGCGGCGCGTCCACGTAGAGCGCGATATCGCGCCGGCCCGGCGCTTCTTGCTGCAGTTCGGCAGCCAGCAGCGCCGGCGAACCGAAGGCCGGTGCGAACATCAGCCGCCCCCAGCCGCAATCGATCATCGCATTGGGGCGGGTCGACACCGGCGCCGGCGGCTCGCCGGCACTGCGCGGGGTGGCAACGCCAGTGCGATCCTCGCCGGCGGGGTCATGCATCGCGCCGGCGGGATGCGGCGAGGGCGCGATCCGGCCGGTAGCCCTGGTGCGCGCGGAAAGGCTGACAAGGTTGGTGGATGGCATGTGGGTCTTCCTCCTGTTGGTGTCTCGTGCAGCGTCCCGTCAGGCTGGCGTGTTGTCGGTGCATCGCTGCGCCGGTCAGATGCCGCGCGTCTGCAACCACGCTTCGAGCAGCGCGATCTGCCAGACCTTGGAGCCCTTGAGCGGGGTGATATGGCTATCGGGCGCGTCGAGCATGGCGTCGGCCACGCCGTCGCGGTAGAGGCCGCGGCTGCGCGCGCGATCGCTGCTGATGTAGCCGCGCACGTAATCCAGGAACGGGCCGCGCAGGTACTTCAGCGCCGGCACCGGGAAATAGCCCTTGGGGCGATCGATCACCGCGACCGGGATCACCTGGCGCGCCGCTTCCTTGAGCACATGCTTGCCGCCCGCGGCGACCTTGTGGCGTGCCGGCATGCGCGCGGCCAGTTCCACCAGTTCGTGGTCGAGGAAGGGCACCCGCGCCTCCAGGCCGTGCGCCATGGTCATGTTGTCGACGCGCTTGACCGGGTCCTCCACCAGCATCACGGTGGTGTCCACGCGCAGCGCGCGGTCGATAGCGCTGTCGGCGCCGGCCTGGGCGAAGTGCGCGGCAAGGAAGCGGCCGCTGGGATCGTCGGCCAGCCATTGCGGCGCGAGCAGCTCCGCCAGCTCGTCGTGGCTGCGGTCGAAGAAGCCGTGCCGGTAGGCGGCGACTCCGCCGTCCGCGTCCGTGTTGCCGGCCAGCGGCGGGTACCAGTGGTAGCCGCCGAAAACTTCGTCGGCGCCCTGCCCGCTCTGCACCACGCGGCTGTGTTTCGCCACGGCGGCGGACAGCAGGTAGAAGGCCACGCAGTCGTGGCTGACCATCGGCTCGCTCATGGCGCCGATGGCGTCGGGCAGCGCGGTCAGCAGGCCGGCCGCCGGAATCATCATCTTCTCGTGGCGGGTGCCGAAGTGCCTGGCCACCAGGTCGGAGTACCGAAACTCGTCGCCAGCCTCGCCGCCCACGGTCTCGAAGCCGATGGCGTAGGTGCGCAGGTCGGGCGTACCCGTTTCTGCGAGCAAACCGGTGATCAGGCTGGAGTCGACCCCGCCGGACAACAGCACGCCCACCGGCACATCGGCCACGGTGCGGCGGTGCACGGCGTCGCGCAGCGTGGCGAGCGTGAGATCGCGCCAGGCCTCGAACGGCCTTTCCAGATCGTCTGCGTTCTGGCGGAAATCCAGCCGCCACCAGGTGCGGCTGTCGGTGCGGCCGTCGGGCTGCACCGTCATATGCGTGGCCGGCGGCAGCTTGCGCACCGCTTGCAGGATGGTGTGGGGCGCGGGGACCACGGCGTGCAGGCTCAGGTAGTGATGCAGCGCTACGGGGTCAAGCGTGGTGTCGATATCGCCGCCGGCCAGCAAGGCTGGCAGCGTGGAAGCAAAGCGCAGGCGCTGCGGCGTGGCCGAGTAGTACAACGGCTTGATGCCCAGGCGGTCGCGCACCAGGTGGGTCACGCCGGAATCGCGCTCCCACAGGGCGAAGGCGAACATGCCGGCGAAGCGGTGGAGCGCGGCCGGCCCCCATGCATGCCACGCCTTGATGATGACTTCGGTATCGCCGGTCGAGGCAAAGCGGTAGCCCTGGGCGGCCAGTTCCTTGCGCAACGCATCGTGGTTGTAGATCGCGCCGTTGAACACGACGCCCAGGCCCAGTTCGTTGTCGATGAAGGGCTGGTGCGCGCGCTGCGACAAATCCATGATGCGCAGCCGGCGATGGCCGAACGCACGGCTGCCCAGGCTAAACAGGCCTTCTCCGTCGGGGCCGCGCGGCGCCTGGTCGCGCGTCATGACGGCGACGGCGTGCAGGTCGGCCATGACCTGATCGAAACGTAATTCTCCAGCAATGCCACACATATCCGGACGCTCTCCTGTCACTGGCGGTATCGGGACGTCCAATGGGACTGCCAAAGCCCAAATACCGCGCCGTGTATTGTTTTCTCATGGCGCGGTGTTCTGGTCTGCCCGCGACCGTCTGACCGGATGTCTGACGATCACCTACAGTTGATTGAAATTGGGGATACTTTCAGGACAGATGAATGGGGCTTTGGTTTCCCCGAAATTCGCGGAGGCAGGCGGCCGAACCGGCGCGAGCCCTTGGTGGACAAGGGCTCGCACCGGTTCAAAAAAATTCGCCTGAATGCCATTTCAGATACTTTTATGCGTGCATGGCATCGCGCGACAAAGCGGTGCAAGCACCATATTTCCGGCGCATGCGGCGTGGTGCGGGATCGGAGAGTGGCGCATTCCGGCGCCCGGACGGCACCGTCGAGGCACGCAGAATTGGGTACGCTTTTGGTGCGGGAGGGGCAAATCAACCGGTGCGACCGGACCGCAGGGCGCTGTCCGGCCGGCGTTCAGGCCGTCAAAGGGTGATCGTGCAAGCGGTCGCGCGAGGCCAGCGAGGGGAACAGGCGCATCCACACCGCCACGACCACCAGTGTGCCGATGCCGCCCAGCAACACCGCGCCGACCGGCCCGAGCAGTGCGGCCGTGACGCCCGACTCGAACTCGCCAAGCTGGTTGGATGCCCCAATGAACACGGAGTTGACGGCCCCCACGCGCCCGCGCATATCGTCGGGCGTATCGAGCTGGACCAGGGTGGACCGCACCACTACGCTGATCATGTCGGAAGCGCCGAGCATGACCAGCGCGGCCATCGACAGCGGCAACCAGTGCGAGATGCCGAACACCATGGTGGCCACGCCGAACACGGCCACCGCGCCGAACATCACGCGTCCCACGCGGCGGTTCATCGGGTGATGTGCCAGCCACAGCGCGGTTACCAACGCGCCGACGGCGGGCGACGAGCGCAGCAGGCCAAGGCCCCAGGGCCCGGTGTGGAGGATGTCGCGCGCATAGATGGGCAGCAGCGCGGTGGCGCCGCCCAGCAGCACGGCAAACAGATCCAGCGAGATCGCGCCGAGCAGCACCGGACGGCTGCGGATATAGGAGAAACCGGCAAACAGCGTGGCGATGCTGACCGGCGTGGTCAGCCGCTGCGCGGCCTGGCGCAGCTTGAGCACGCTCACCAGGCAGGCGGCCACGGCGAACAGCGTGGCGCTGATGGCGTAGACCACGCCGGGGCCGGCCACATAGGCAAAGCCGCCCAGCGCGGGGCCGATGATGATGGCCGTCTGCGTGGCGGAACTGGACAAGGCCACTGCGCGCGGAAGCTGGCGCGGCGTGACCACACCGGGCAGCAGCGCTTGCAGCGTCGGCGTCTCGAATGCGCGGGTGGCGCCGATCAGGGCCACGAAGACAAAGATGTGATCGCGCGTGATCCAGCCCTTCAGGCTCGCCACCGCCATCGACACCGCAATCAGCGCTTCCAGCGTCTGGCAGGTCCGTACGATCAGGCGCCGGTCGAAACGGTCCGCCACATGGCCTGACACCAGCAGGAGCATCACCGAGGGCAGGAACTGCACCAGGCCCACCATGCCGAGCATGAAGGGATCGCGGGTGAGGTCATACATCTGCCAGCCCACGGCCACCGTGAAGATCTGATAGCCGATGGTGGTGCACAGGCGGGCAAACCAGAACAGCCGAAATGAAGGGTCGCGAAAAACAGAGTCCGGCGCGGTGGCCGGAGCAGTAGCAGGGGTCGGCATGGATGGCGGTGATGACGGGGCGGGCGGCGAGGCAAAGCGCTGGCTTGCCTCACTCGGCGGGAAACGCTGAAAAGCGCCTGAAACGACTCGCATGGCAGCCAAAACCACGCACCGGCTACCGGGCCATTTCCCAGGCAATTTCCCAGACCAGTTCCCGCAAGTTTCGGATTCTATCCGAGCCCCGCGATGCATGCAGGCGCATGTCCGTACGCCGCCGCCATGTATCAACAATGACGCAATATCGCTACAGAGCGAAAAAATGCGATTCGTTTCGAGAATCATTCGTATTCATAATGCACCACTCGATGTGGCGGCACCCTGACTTTCCCGCCCCATTCCCGGGAATTCCATTTTGCAGCCACCGTCTCGCTCACGTGCGCCGCTATCGGCACCGTCCTGCTTTGCCTGACCATGTCCGCGCATGCGGCCGACACCCACCCTGGCGCCGTGCCCGCACCCGATGCCGCAACCGCACCGCAGGCCACTGGCGCTTTCAGCGCCGAAAGCGCGCTCAATACCGTTACCGTGGTAGGCAACTGGCTCGATAGCCCCAATGACGCCAAGGTGCAGGACCAGCCAGGCCTCGCTGGCTTATTGAGCAGGCAGCGCCGTGCGCAGGCTGCTGGCCAGCGCCGCGGCCGCTGGCGCGGCATCGCGCCGCGACAGCAGCACCACGCGCGTGTCGCAGCCGGCATCGGCCAGCGGCACGAAGCGCACCCCCGGCGGCGCCATGCGCCCGAGCGAAGCCGGCACCAGGGCCACGCCAAACCCGGCCTCCACCAGCGCCAGTTGCGACAGCTTGCGCGAGATCGCCGCGGCGGCGCGCGGGTAGAAGCCGCTCGCCAGGCAGCACTGCGCCACGCGCTGGCTCAGGCCGCCGCGATCCGGATGCGGCAGCGACACGAAAGGTTGCTCCCGCAAGGCCTCCAGCGCGATTTGGTCCTCCCGCGCCAGCGGGTGCGCGCTGCTTACCGCCAGTTCGAGACGTTCGCTGTAGAGCGGATCGACGTTGACGCGGGGCAGCCGGCGCAGCAGCGGCTCGCGCGCCAGGCCAAGATCGGCGCGGCCTTCCTCGATCTCAAGCGCCTGCTGTTCGCTGGACGCCTGCGAGATTTCAAGACGAATCCCCGGATGTCCGGACTGGTACGCGCGCAATACCGCCGTGCAGGCTGGCGTCAGCGGCACCGAACTCGAATGCAGCAAGCGCACAGTGCCTTGTTCTCCGCGCTCGACCTGGCGCGCCTGCGCCGATGCCTCGGTCAGCTCTGCCAGGATGCGGCGGGCGGCTTCATGGAAAGCGCGGCCGGCCGGCGTGGTTTCCACATGGCGCGCCTTGCGCACCAGCAGCGCCACCTGCAACATGCCCTCCAGTTCCTTGATCTGCCGGCTCAGCGCCGACTGGGCAATAAAGAGCCGCTCGGCGGCCAGGCTGAAGCTGCCGGCATCGACGATTTCCACGAAATAGCGCAACTGCTTGAGGGACGGGCTCATTCAGGGACAGGCTCATTGAAGGACGGGCTCATGCCGGGCCGGGTCGTGCGCGGGGCCGCGAGCCGGGATTGCGGACTGCGATGGCTGGATTGGCGCCGGCGCGGCGCACGCGCGCAGTGTGCCATGGCGCGGGCGCCGCGCCCAGCACCCTGCCATGCCGCTTTGCGATGGATCGCGGGGCGCTTTGATATTGGCCCGCCGGCGGGCGCGTCCCTATGCTGTGGGTCACGCAACCCCGACTCAGCCTATCGTGGAACTCCCCTCCCTTTCCTTCCTGCTCCCTGGCTTTTCCCTGCCGGCCTACCTCGCCATGTGCCTGGCAATCGCCGGCGCTTATGTGATCTTCGGCATGGCGGGCTTTGGCACCGCGCTGGTGGCGGGACCGCTGCTGGCCTACCTGATGCCGGTCAGCCAGATCGTGCCTCTGCTGGCGCTGATGGACTGCAGCGCCGCCGCCTTTGCCTTGCTGCGCGATGGCCGCGCCGCGGACCGCGCCGAGCTTGGCCGGTTGCTGCCCTGCATGCTGGCCGGCAGCCTGGCGGGCGCCGCGTTGCTGCTCAAGCTGCAATCGGATCTGCTGCCGCTGCTGCTGGGCATGTTCGCCATGGCCTACGCGGTCTGGTCGCTTGCCGGCAGGCGCCCGGCGGGCTTCACGCCGCGCGCGGCGCTCCCTTTCGGGCTGGGTGGCGGCATCTGCTCGGCCATGTTCGGCAGCGGCGGTTTCCTGTATGCGATCTACCTGTCGGGACGGCTGGGCAAGGACGCGATGCGCATGACGCAATCGACGCTGATCGGCGTAAGCACGCTGACGCGGCTGGTGCTGTTCGCGCTGGCGGGAGTGTATGCAGGCGCGGCCATCCTCAAGCTGGCGCTGATGCTGGCGCCGGCGATGGCGCTGGGCCTGTGGGCCGGGCGCAGGATCACGCTGCGCTTGTCGCGCGAGCAGTTTCTGCGCATGGTCAATGTGGTGGTGCTGTGTTCGGGCGGCGCGCTGGTGCTGCACTTCCTGCTGCGCGTGAACTGACGAACGCCGCCCGGCGAGGGCGGCGTTCGTCCATGACACCCGGCCTCAGACGATCTCGCGCGTTTCCATGAACTGCAGATTGGGAAAGCGCTCCTGCGTCAGGCGCAGGTTGACCATGCTGGGCGCCAGGTAGACGTGGTCGCCCGCGCCGTCGAGCGCCACGTTATGGCCGGCCTTTTCGATCAGCTTGTCGATCTCCGCGGGATCGCCCTTGAGCCAGCGCGCCGTGGCGCAATCGTGCGACTCGAAAATCGCGTCGACGCCGTACTCATGCTCCAGGCGGTGCGCCACCACGTCGAACTGCAGGATACCCACGGCGCCCAGCACCAGGTCGTTGGAAGCGATCGGGCGGAACATCTGCGTGGCGCCTTCCTCGGCCAGCTGCTGCAAACCCTTTTGCAGTTGCTTGACCTTCAGCGGGTTGTTTAGTCGCGCGCGGCGGAAGAACTCGGGCGCGAACGAAGGAATACCAGTGAACTTGAGCGCTTCACCCTCGCTGAACACGTCGCCCAGGCGGATGGTGCCGTGGTTGGGCACGCCGATGATGTCGCCGGCATAGGCCTCTTCGGTCGTATTGCGGTCCTGCGACATGAAGGTGATGGCGTTATTGATCGCCATGGTCTTGCCGGTGGACACGTGCAGCAGCTTCATGCCGCGCTCGAAACGGCCCGAACAGACACGCACGAAGGCGATGCGGTCGCGGTGGCGCGGGTCCATATTGGCCTGGATCTTGAACACGAAGCCGGTGAACTTGGGCTCCTGCGGCTCCACCACGCGCGACTCGGCATGGCGCGCCTGCGGCGGCGGCGCCAGCGCGCACAGTGCGTCGAGCAGCGATTGCACGCCGAAGTTGTTGACGGCCGAGCCGAAGTACACCGGCGTCTGCTTGCCGCTGAGAAAGGCGTCCTTGTCGAAGGCATGCGAAGCGCCGCGCACGAGTTCGATCTCGATGCGCAGTTCCTCCGCCTGGCTGCCCAGCACGCGGTCCAGCTCCGGGTTGTCCAGCCCCTGGACGATGGCCGAGGTGCCCTTGTCGCCGTGCGGATCGAACAACTGCACGCGGTCGTCGATCAGGTGGTACACACCGCGGAAAGACTTGCCCATGCCGATCGGCCAGGTCATCGGCGCGCACTGCATCTTCAGCACGTCCTCGATTTCGTCGAGCAGTTCGATCGGCGAGCGGCCTTCACGGTCGAGCTTGTTGATGAAGGTGATGATGGGCGTGTCGCGCAGGCGGCAGACGTTGAGCAGCTTGATGGTCTGGGCTTCGACGCCGTTGACCGAGTCGATCACCATCACCGCGGAGTCCACCGCGGTCAGCGTGCGGTAGGTGTCTTCCGAAAAGTCCTCGTGGCCCGGCGTGTCGAGCAGGTTGATGATGTTCTCCTGGTAGGGGAACTGCATCACCGAGGAGGTCACCGAAATGCCGCGCTGCTTTTCCAGTTCCATCCAGTCGGAGGTGGCATGGCGGTCGGCCTTGCGCGCGCGCACTTCGCCCGCGACCTGGATGGCGCCGCCGAACCACAGCAGTTTTTCGGTCAGGGTCGTCTTACCCGCGTCAGGGTGCGAAATGATGGCAAAGGTGCGACGACGCGCAATTTCGGATACGAGCGAGCTCACGGCAGTGGATTCGGCAAACAGAAGATGAAATAAGGGCCCGGGGCGCAGCGGACCGGCGCCAGGGGCCGGCGCGACCATCAGCTTGCGGTCGGGGGCCGGGCACTGCGGGCATGCACGAAGGGAATCGGGCCGTATTTTACCGGTTCGCGGGACCAGCGGCGCGGGGATCGGGCGGCACGCTGCCGCTTTGCCCTCTCAGGCTGCCGAATTGCAGCGCGTACTGGCGAGTGAGTTCGGCACCGAAGAAGAAAATTTGCGCCGAATAATACACCCACAACATCAGCGCCACCACCGAGCCGGCCGCCCCGTAAGACGTAGCCACGGCACTATTGCCCAAGTAGAGGCCAATCAGCCGCTTGCCCACCGCGAACAACAGGGCGGTGATGACCGCCCCCATGATCACATCGCGCCAGGCGATGCGCGCGTTGGGCAGCATCTTGAAGATCACGGCGAACAGCAAAGTGACCACGCAAAAGGAAAATGCCGTTGAGATCGCTTCGGCGACCGGCGCAAACCACGATTGCGTCCACAACTGCCCCCAGAACCGGTCGATCACGGCCAGCGCGGCATTGACGATCAGCGACACCAGCAGCATGAAGCCCAGCACCAGCACCAGGCTGAACGACAACAACCGCGCGCGCAGCAATTGCTGCCAGCCCGCGCCTTGCGGCACGGGCGCTTGCCAGATCTCGTCCAGGCTGCCCTTTAGCTCGGCAAAGGCGCTGGTGGCGCCGACGAACAGGATGCCGGTGGCGATGGCGGCGGCCACCCCGCTACCGCCGGCGCGATGCGTGGCGGCAAGGATTTGCTGAACGGCCGCCGCGCCCTGGGCGCCGACCAGGCCCTCGATCTGGGCGAATATCTCGCCGCGTGCCGCCTCCGCGCCGAAGAAGAGGCCGGCAATGGAAATCACCAGCACCAGGATTGGCGCCATCGAGAAAAGCATATAGAAGGACAGCGCCGCGCCCTTGCTGGCGGCACGGTGCGCCAGCCACGAGCGTATCGCGGCCAGCACCACGCTGACCGTGCGCGCGGCGGTATGGCGATTGGGCAACCAGTTGCCATTGCCGCCCGGGCGTTGCCTGGGCGGCTTGTGGTCCAGGGACCGGTCGGGGGAATCGGCTGGATTCACGCGTGGATCCCGTTATTGATCGGCGCCGGCGAGCGGCCCCGCAGGGGCGGGGCCATGAGCGCCGTTGTCATAGGCGGCGCTAGCGCCGGTCCTTGCTCAGGCCCCATATCAGCGACACCATGAACAGCACGATGAAGATGAGGAAGACAATTTTGGCGAACGCGGCCGCCCAGGCGGAAATGCCGCCAAAGCCGAACAAGGCGGCAATCACGGCGATGACGAAGAAAACCACGGCGTAGCGCAACATGATGCGACTCCAATGCAGCCATCTCCCGTCTTGTTATCCGCTCCAAGGTTCATGATACCGCCCATCGCACGCTTTGCCCAAGCCGCCCGCGGCTCGGTTTTGGCCCGATCCCGGCACCAGCAGCTAGACTGAAAGACGGGCAAGGCGCCATTTCGCCGCGCGCGCACGGCGTCACCGGACCGTTGAGCGCCATCCCCAACGTGCAAGCACCGTCCTCCAGCACGCAACCCTTTGACAGTCGGAAGGAGGCACCATGAACAGAAGGACTATCCACCGCCTCGGGACCGCCGTCTTCCTGGCGCTCGGCCTGCTCGCCGCCGCTGGTTGCGAACGCAGCCAGCCGGGCCCCAAGCCGATCTCCAGCGGACCCGCGCAACACGCCGGCGGCACAGCGCAGGGTCTGCCAGGCGCGCCAGCCTGAGCGCATCGCCAGCTTCGCAACCGCGCAGGGCAGGCCAGCGTGGCCGGTGCGGCCTGCGTGGCACCCATGCTCCTGCAAGCTCAGGGCGTACCCGTTTCTGCGTAGGGACCATCGCACCCCGCGGACGGCGTTGCGCGTGGCAAACGGGGGTTGCGGGGCACAAAAGCGGCCGGCAGCAAAGGCAGGCGGGCGCGCCAGCCACCGCCGGCCTTGTTTCAGCAATGTAACCGGCGCCCGCCCGCCCGTCGGGGCACACATGGCGCGGCGTCTGGCCTGATCCATCATGGCTGGGCGGTAGATCGGCAATAGCTTACAACCGGCTTCACTGCCAACAGCGTGTTTCAGTGCTGCAACCAAAATGTCCCCCCTTTTGCGGGGAACTTACACACGATCTGGCAACCCACCCGCAAACCCTTGCCAGCGCTGGATCCCAGGGTATTGGCACGCTTGTCGCTCTACTCCGCAGAGGGAGATATAAAAAAATGACGCGACGAGTCCTACAACGCGGGAGTGAGTTCTGCCATGCGTCAGCCGCCTGCGCGAATGACGGCACGAAGGCGCTCGTATCGACTGGCGCGGCCTGCGCCCTCGGTCTTGCAGCTTTTGTCGCCGCCTTTGCTTCCTTCTCCGCGAGTGCAGATCCAGGCGATATCGTCGTTCTGCGCAGCGTCGAGCCGCACATTGCCTATCGCGGCATTCCGCAGGGGGACATGCCGGTAGCAGCCGCTGTCGAGCCGTTTCCGTCCGCCCGTTTCCAGCAATCCACAGCCGCCGTGGTGAGCGACCTGACCGACAGCGATCTCGCTGCCGCGGTGGGCCGCAGCACCGGCGGCACCGCCGTGTCCGGCACCAGCCAGTCTGCCACCGGGCGGCTGGTCGTGGTATCCAGCCAGATCGAGGGCCTGGCCAACGGCAGTGGCGCTGGAGGCGTCTCGGGCGGCATCGCCGGCCAGATCGCGCAAGCTACCGGCAACATGAGCGGCGCCCTGATGCGCGGGCTGGCGCCGCTCGCGGTGGGAGGCCGGCCATGACCCTTACCCACGCTGCCGTTCTGGCCAGCCTTTTACTGGCCAGCCTCCCATCCCACGCCCAGGGCACCGACACCGACAGCGCGCGCATGGATACGGGCGCGCTCGCCGGCGTTGCCGGGCGTGCCGCCGTTAACCTGGCCGCCGGCAGCGGCAATGCGCAAAGCAACCAGGCTGCCATCGCGGACATTGGCAGCGCTACGGTGCAGTCGCGCCAGCACGCTGGCGCGTCCGTGACCGCGGGCGGCGCCGTGAGCCAGATCGGCAACGGCGCATTCGCCAATGGCAGCGGACTGCTGAGCGCCAACGTGGCCAGCGGCAACGGCAACCTGCAAAGCAACGCGGCAGTGCTGGCGCCGGCCGCCAGCGTAAGGATCGAAGCCATCTCCGACGGCCTGCTCGCCGCGGAATCGGCCGGAGGGAGTCGCCCGGGTTCAGCGGGCCACGCAGCGGGACCCCGCGAGGCAGTCATCCAGCCGGATGCCTACCGCAACGCGACGGGCCTGGTGCAGCTGAACCAGACGGCAGGATCGGGGAATGTCTCGTCCAACGTTTTTGTGCTCCGTCCCCCGGCGGGCACTTTTTTCTAAGCAGGGAAGGAGAAAATCATGAAAACGAAAATCCTCGCCATCGCAGCGATAACCGCGCTTTCCACCAGCGCGTTTGCGGGCGGCTTCAGCTATTTCGATCGGCCGGACGATGCCGATATCTTCAACCAGACCGCCATCAGCAACGACATCTACGTCCGTGGCTTCGGCTTTGCCTGGGGCGACATCCGCTTCAAGTCCGAGTCGGGCGCGGTGGTCAACAGCCAGCAGAGCGCGCGCGACAATAACGTGCGCATCGGCCCGTCCAGCAATAGCGCATCCGGCGGCGGCAACGCGCTGTTCAATGCGCAGGGCAATATCGGCGTGAACATTTCCGCAGGCGCGGGTAATGGCCAATCCAACCAGGCCGCGCTGGCCAGCATCGATGCGTCGGACGTGTTCGCCTCGGCGCAGGTTTTCTCCAGCCAGAAGACCGGGGATAACGGCGTGCATATGGTCGGCGCGGCGAACAGCGCCAGCATGGGCGACAACATGCTGGCCGGGGCCAAGGGCAATGTCGGTGTGAACATCGCTGCCGGCGCCGGCAACCTGCAGAGCAATTCGCTGGCCGCCTCGGTCAATACGGGCAGCGGCAACAGCGGTGGCCGCAACGGTGCGCCAGTCGGCGTGCTGGCCAAGGCGACCGCCTCAAACGACCAGACGACTTACGGCAACGATCTGTCCATGTGCGGCTGCCGGCCGAGCAACGCTGCCACGCTCAGTGGCAGCGCCCTGGTCAACGCAGTCGGCAATATCGGCGTCAACATCGCCGCCGGCGCCGGCAACGCGCAGAGCAACGGGCTCGCGATTTCCACCGCGGCCCATTGAAGCAGGATAAACGCGGCAGGAGAGCCGGGTACCGGGGGGTACCGGCTCATCCCGCCCAACGGGGGGATGTGTCATGCGCGCGCTATTCCGCATGGCCGGGGCATGCGTACTGCTAGCAGCGGCACTCGGCGCTCACGGTCAGAGCACGATGACAATCGACATCGACGGCCAGCCGATGCTCAGGAAGCCTGTCAAGAGCATGCTCGAGATGCGCTACCAGAACATGATGCGCCAGCAACTAGACTTCAGTTGTGGTGCGGCCGCGGTGGGTACGCTGCTTCGCTACGGCTATGGCTTTGACCTGGCGGAGCCCAGGATCGTCGAGGACATGCTGCGCATCGCCGACGCCGACACCGTGGTCAAGAACGGCTTCTCCATGCTCGACATGCGCAACTACGTGGAGACGCTCGGCCTGCGCGGACGAGGTTTCCGGGTCGACTACAGCGCCCTGCGGCAACTCAAGATCCCGGTCATCACCCTGCTCGACGTCAACGGTTACCTGCATTTCGTGGTGGTGCGCAAGGCAATAGACGGGCGCGTGTTCGTCGCCGACCCTGCGCTGGGGAACCGCATCATCAAGGAGGAGGACTTCGCGGCCAACTGGAACGGCCTGGTGTTCGCCATCGTCGGCCGGCCGTTCGACCCGAACTCGCCGCTGCTCAACATCACCGCGCCTGCCTTGCGCGAGCGGACCAACGCCGCGCTGGCCGGCGGCATGGTGCCCGCAGCGCTGGACTTTGGCCTGATCCGGATGGATTACTTCTGACATGGACGCCGCGCTTCGCCTCCTCTGCCTGAGCTGCTCGGCCAGCGTGGCGCTGACCGCATCGGCCGCCGCCCGCGCCTCTGCCGTGACGGACGACTTGAGCGAGGTGGTTGCCTCGCCGGTCATGGCAGAGCTCGTCGGTGACGACGAACTGGCGGCCGTGCGCGGCAAATACATGGGTGCGAGCCTGGTCAGCGGCTTCGTGGTGGAGATGGTCTCGCGCTGGCAGAACGACACGGCGATCGCGACGGCGAGCGCGCGCGTGGCGGCCGCCAACCTGGCCGCCGCCAGGGCGGTTTCCCAGGCCACCGCCAGCCTGTCGGCGCAGGTGCAGAGCCTGGCGCCTGGCAACGTGCAGGGCAATGGCGGCGTGGCCAGCTCCGCAGTGCAGGTGGCGGGCGTGGGCCAGGTCACGCAGATCGCGGGCGACGCCAACTCAGCCAGCAACGTCAGTACCATCACGACGCAGACCGCGCCCATCCAGGCGGCGACGGGCAACAGCAACCCGGCACCGCAAGTAGCTCAGGGCAACGGCATCACTGCCAGCGCCACGATCGCTGCTGGCGGTGGCGTCTCGGTGGCCATTCAATCGGCCGCGGGCAGCGCCACGCAGAATGCGCAGACCGGCAGCCTGATGCAGACCGCGCGCATCACCGGCGACGCGCAGCAAGTGCTCAACCTCACCAACATCACGCTGCAGGTGCAGCAACTGTCAAGCCGGCAACTGACCCAAACCAGCATGCGGGACGCACTAGCGGCGATGGCGACGATGCGACGATAATCCACCATGCAAGGGCTGGCGCACCCGCATCGCGCCCATTCAGATTTCCGGGGGGAAAGATGAAGAACGAATTCGCTCTGTTGGGTACCCTGGCGGGTACCCTGATCTCCACTGGCGCGTGGGCCCAGGTCAGCGTCCAGCCCAGCACAGACGAGCGGATCGAACGGCTGACGAATCTGGTCGAGCAACAGCAAAAGACCATCAAGGCTCTCGAGCAGCGCCTGAACGACCTGGAAATGGTCGGGGCGCGCGGACGAGGGGTGGCAGGGGGAACGGGGAGCAGTGCCGAGGGGAACGCTGGTGGTGCCATGACCGCCGCCGGTGTTCCCTCATTGGCACAAGAGGCCAGCCCTGCCACACCTGGCGCGACAGCCGCAGCCACCGCGACTTCCGGCAGCGATACCCCTGTAGTGGGTTCGGATGCGCGCGAAACCCAGCAGCAGGCACGCGTGCAGAGCAAGGATCTGGTCTACCAGAGCGAGCACGCGCCGCTATTCGAGCGGCGCCTGACCATCGACAGCGGTTTCATCTATAGCTACTACGACCGGCGCGCGCTGTCGCTGTCCGGCTTCCTGGCACTGGATGCCATCTTCCTCGGCACCATCAATCTCAACCAGACCAAGTCGTACACGCTCACCTACGACACCATCGCGCGCTATGGTCTCTCCGACCGCTTTTCGATGGATTTCGACCTGCCGCTCATCTACCGCAATACCAATTTCCTCTCCGGCGGTGCGGGCGGCTCCGCCTCGAACCTGTCCGACGCGACGCTCAGCACGGCAGCGCCGGGCGACATCAGCATGGGGTTGTATTATCAGTTCCTGCGTGAGAGCGGCGCGGCACCCGACGTCGTCGGCAGCATCCGCGTACGCGCACCCACCGGGCGCTCGCCGTTCGGCATCAAGCTGGTTCCGGCGGACCCCAACAACAACAATCTCAATATCGCCGACCAGTTGCCCACGGGCAACGGCGTATGGGCCGTTACCGCCGGCCTGTCGCTGCTCAAGACCTACGACCCGGTGGTGCTGTTCGTGAATGCCAGCTACACCTACAACATCAAGCGCTCGGTGAGCGATATTTCCTCGGTGCAGGGACAGGTCACGCCGGCCGACGTCAAGCTGGGCGACACGTTCGGCTTTGGCGGCGGCCTCGCGCTCGCGCTAAACGACCGCACGTCGATGTCGCTGGCCTTCAATGCCTCCATTTCGGGCAGCACGCAGGTCACCACCGCCGGCGTTACGCAGACCGTGATCGGCAGCCGATCCAATGTGGCCACCATGACCTTCGGCTTGAATCACGTGATTACCAAAGGCTGGTCGGTGAGCGCCGCGATCGGCCTCGGGCTGACACCCGACGCGGCGAACTACACAGTGACGCTGCGCTTCCCTTATACGTTCTGAATCGGGTAGGTCGCTCCCGTCCCCTCCCCCAAAAAAAAGGCGGGCCGCAGCCCGCTTCCGTCCTGTATGCCGCTTCTGCGGCGATGTGTTGTTAGTCGCCGGCGCCGGGGCGCGCTTCGATACGGATATTGTGCTTGTGCATCAGCCGGTATAGCGTGACCCGCGAGACGTTGAGTTCGCGCGCGGCCGGCACCACATGGAAGCCGTGACTTGCCATCACGGTACGGATCGCCTCACGCTCAGCCTCTTCGCGGATCGCATCCAGGGTCTTGCGCGGTGAGTCGCTGCCACCGTGCAGCTGCAGGTCCTCCGCGGTGATCTTGCGGTTATCGGTCATCACGATGGCGCGCCGTACCCGGTTGATCAGTTCGCGTACATTGCCGGGCCACTCATATTGCATCATGGCCTGGGTGGAGCACGGCGAAAATCCGCGAATGCGCCGGTGCGCCTCGTGGCCATGTTCGGCGAGTACCGAGTTGGCCAGTAGCAGGATGTCCTCGCCGCGTTCGCGCAATGGCGGGATCGACAGGGTCAGCACACATAGCCGGTGGAACAGGTCGGCGCGGAAGCGACCGTCCGACTGGGCCGCCACCAGGTCCACGTGTGTCGCCGAGATGATGCGCAAATCCAGCGGGATCGACTGGTGCCCGCCTAGCCGGGTGATAGTGCCTTGCTGCAAGAAGCGCAGCAGGGCTACCTGGCTTTCCAGGGGCAGGTCGCCAATCTCGTCGAGGAACAGGGTACCGCCCTGCGCCTGCTCGATCCAGCCTATCTTGCGCTGGTTGGCGCCGGTGAACGCGCCCTTCTCGTAGCCGAACAATTCGGACTGCACCAGGTGCGGCGGGATTGCGCCGCAATTGATCGCCACGAACGGACCTTTGCGGCGGCTCGAGGCTTCATGGATGGCTTGCGCCGCCAGCTCCTTGCCGGTGCCGGACTCGCCGGAGATAAATACGGGCGCCTCGTTGTGCGCCACCTTGGCTAGCGAGCGGAACATGGAACGCATGGCCGCGCACTCGCCGATCATCGGTCCGTGGCCGATCAGTTCGTGGCTGCGGGCGCCATGCAGGCAGGCCATGCCGTGCGCGTGCTTGAGCGTGTAGAGCAGTTCGCTGAACGAGAACGGCGTGCGCACGTAGTCCACGCAGTAGTCGCGTATCAAGCGCCGCACGCGTTCGTCTTCCAGCATGCGCGACGACGTGATCGCCACCCACATCACGTGCAGGTATTGCAGGCTTTGTTCGAGCTGCATCAGGTCGGCATCGCTGTATTCGCTCTCGAGATCGAGCACGCCAGCCATCGGCGCGCTGCCCCGTACGACCCGGCTCAGATCCCGGATCTGCTGAATATGGCGAATCTCCCAGCCGGAGCCGAACTGGGCCGGGTCAAATCCATAGGGTTCGTGGCGCGATACGACCAGCACCTGTGCGGTGCGTGTCGCCGCCTTGCACAGTCGGTCCATAACGTTCTCCCTGACATTGAGCACTTTGACTATTCCAGCTTCCGCCACGGCCGCGCTCTGATGCGGGCTCTGTTTGCGGCCAAGCTGAGTCGGTTGGGGAGGCTCCCCCACGCGCAACGTCGGCATTACGATTTGGACTGGCTGCGGGACTGCTCGCCGAGAATGGCGGTGTGGTCGCCCCCGGCCTGGAGCTGCTCGCGAATACGCCGGCGCACCTCGTCTTTCTCGCGCGTCAGCTCGCTGCGCGGTGCCTCCAGCGACTGGCCCGAGTAACGGCAATAGAGCGCCTTGTAGGTCAGTTGGCTAAGGATCCATTCCTGCAGCAACTCACGCTGGCGGGACAGTTCGCTTTCGAGCGAGCGTTGCCGCTGCAGCAATTGCTCGATCGCTGCCCGCACATGGGGCGGCAGCGTCTCGTCCTGGCTCAGGAATGCGTCGACGGTACTGGCGGCAGGATCGCCCCGCTCGCTGATGCGGCTTCGGCGCGGTGCCTCGGCTGCGGCTTCTCCCAAAGCCAACCAGGCACGGTGAATGGACAGGCTGGCGGACTCGCTGATGGGCCCCATGGCGGGTCGCCGGATTTCTCCTGCGGTCATGATGTGATCCCCGTTGAACAACACCCCCGGCACTACACGTTCGCGATTACCACTTATGTTTGATCTTATTGTTTGCTTTTCTAATCGGGCGGGCGTGTATCCGCGCGCTCCTTTCGTGGTGGCGAAGCCATCTGGACGATGGTCTGATCGTTCAGTCCTTGCCGTCTGTGTGCGGTGGACTTGTTTCTGTCTAAATTTTCAGGCCTGACTACACTGCGCCAGCGGCGCGACCCCGGAGTGCCGGAGTCAAGAAGGGGCGCCCTTAAAGCGCCCCGCTATCTGCCACGCCTCTAGTTCAGTGCATTTGGGCCTGTTTGTCCAGCCCTCAGTATGGGCACTCAGCCGAATATCATCCTTTCGTATGAGCCACATGACCACGATCATCTGCCTTGCGAGGTAATTAGCCACTTACTTTTTGTGTAAAAAGAACGACAGTTCGGGAGCCTGGCAAGCCCCGGGCACGTTTCGGCGGGTGCGCAGAAACGGGTACGCCCCAGCGATCCCGGAGGCGGCAATGCGCTCCGCGGGCGACGCAGAAACGGGTACGCGCGTCGCCGCGGGCCAATCGCGGTTGCGGGCTCAATGCCCCGGCAAGTGATAGAACTTGAAGACAAAGACAGCGGCGATGATCCACACCAGGACCGGGACCGTGCGGGCCTGCCCTGTCAACAATTTGAGCCCCGCATAGGTAATGAAGCCAAAAGCCACGCCCTTTGCCACCGAATAGGTGAAAGGCATGCCAGGCGCGGTCAGCATGGCGGGTACCACCTCGGTCGCATCGCTCCAGTCCAGGTCCACCAGCTCGCGCAACATCAGGCGAGACACGTAGAACTGCGCCGGCGCCGTGGCATTGCCGGGCACGGTGCCCGCGAGCGGAGCGATGAACCGGCTGGCGAGAAAGAGCGTCGCCACCGTGACCGCGGTAAGCCCGATCCATCCACCTGCCTGCACGCCTGATGCGCTTTCGATATAGGCGGTGGTGGACGACGAGGTGCCGAGAAAATATCCCGGCATGATCGCCGTGCTATCGGCCATCAGTGCCTTGTTAAGCCGGTCCATCTTGCCCGCCTTTAGCAAGCCGGCGCGATTGGCCACGCCCATCAGGGTGCCGGTGGCGTCGAACAACTCCGCCAGGAAGAACACCAGCACCACATTGATGATGCCGATCGACAGGGCGGCGGAGATATCGAGCCTGAGCAGGGTCGGCGCAATGGAGGGCCATGGAACGTGTTGTCGCCGACTACGAAGCTAAGGATGGTGGTAAGCAGGATGCCGATCAGGATCGCGCCTTTGACCTTAAGGTGATCGCGTGCCAGGATCACGAAGAAGCCGGCGGTGTAGGCCATGGTCAGGAACGTGGTTGGCCCGGCCAGCAACTCGATGCGCGCGTCGGTCGGTGCTCGCTTAACTTGAACAAGCGCTCCACCTGCGAAACTCCGGCGGCACCGGCGGGTAGACTGGTTTGCTGGCGGGTTCCTGCCCGGGCTACTGACGCTGCGCATGTGCGGCCAAGCGTACTGTCTAGCAATTTCTTCCCCCCGGCACCGCTGCCGGCCAATAGGCATCATCTGAAAAATGTGATGATCCCACGACGATCGGCAGTGGATCCGGGCAGACATCCAGAATCACCCTACCTTGACGCTGACGCTAATCCGCCGTATAAACCCCGCTAGATTCAAGCGACGAGGCAACAGCACATTCGTTAGCCACCGTCATGGTACTTCCGTTGTCCATGGTGTCCTTTCCTTGAGTTGCTTTGCTCGGATACGCGTGAGCTATCCGTTTCTTTTAAATTTTTCCCAGGAAAAGCAATACCATGCAAACCGGTATCGTTAAATGGTTCAACGACGCCAAGGGCTTCGGTTTCATCAAGCCGGACGCTGGCGGTGACGATCTCTTCGCGCACTTCTCTGAAATCCGCTCGGAAGGTTTCAAGTCGCTGCAGGAAAACCAACGTGTGTCGTTCGAAGTCAAGAACGGCCCGAAGGGCCTGCAAGCCGCGAACATCACGCCGCTGTAAGCAATAGACTGGCACCCCGCCCTGGGGTGCGCCCAGTCAGGAAAACCCCGCCTCTCGAGGCGGGGTTTTTTTTCGCCCGCGCGTACTGCGTGCGCGGCGGATCAGTCAGGCATGGCCCTCCACCCACTCGGCACGCTACGGCGGACCGCCAACCGTGCGGCATCCATGCCGGCAGCGCAGCGCACTGGCGGCCCCAAGCAGTGCCATTGCGCCGCCGCCTGCCGGCCCAAATCAGCCCCATTGGCGAAAACGCTCCCGGCAACGCACGCAGAAATGGGTACGCTTGCCTGCGGCGGGGCTAAAGAGAACTCCCGGACCCCCCAAATCACTCCGCAGAAATGGGTACGCCCAAGGCGCATTGAGCACCCGCGGCCATTCCCGATGGCCAGAAACCACGCAGAAATGGGTACGCCTCATCATTCGGGCGCTTCGCGTCGGCAACTAAGCGGCGTTTGCCGGCTGTGACGCAGCAAGTCATCACGCAGAAACGGGTACGCCCTGCGCCAGATCTGCCCTCCACGCCCCCAAGGCTGGGCGAATACCTCTCCGCAAGCGGCGCGGTGATGCAACGCCGCAACGCAGAAACGGGTACGCCCCCTCATTTTTTGGGCCAGGCCAATCACTAGTGCAAGCGCGCCCGTCGCGCAGAAACGGGTACGGAGCGCGGCTTTCGGGCACCGTGACGCAGTTGCCCCCCTCGCGCAGAGCCCCCGCGTCACCTGGCGCCACGCCAATTCCTTGCCGCGGCGAGGAAATCCGTGCTCCCCCGCAGAAATGGGTACACCCAGACGCGACGACGGTGTTCCTTCCGTCGCAGAAATGGGTACGCGCCCGTCAAGTCATCGCGCGCCGCCGGGGCACGCCACCATCCCCTCACCACCAACAGCACGCAGAAACGGGTACGCCACCGGAAAGCCTTTAATTTATTTATGATCCTTGAGTGCAAGTACTCGCTTTCAGTAAGAAGCTTGTGTATAATGGAAAGGAGAACCAGCTTGCGGGAAATAGTGGCAACGGATATACGCAGAAACGGGTACGCGGTGAGCGGAAACCTGGCTTGTTGGGCCCGCAGAAACGGGTACGCCAAGCACTGTGAAGCAACGGAATCCACGATTCGCAGAATTGGGTACGCCGCAGAAATGGGTACGTTTTGAGTGCGCCAGGGCGCCGAACCTCGGATTTCAAATAGCTCCACGCAGAATTGGGTACGGAAATGGAACGGCAAGCACCCTTGTTACGCAGAATTGGGTACGGGCGCGATGAAAAAGGGCTGTGGCGGGATAGGCGGCGTACCCGTTTCTGCGGGGATAACTAGTCCGCAAACCGGATCCCAACGGCATACGTGACGAAAAGCGCCCTTGATGCGCAGAAACGGGTACGCTTTTGGCTCGGGTGGCTGTGGAAAAGCCTGTGGGAACAGCGACTTATCCCCGCAGAAACCGGTTCGGGCTTTGCGCTGAAACGGGTTCGGTATACCGCAGAATCAGGTACAGCACTTCGCAGAATCGAGTACGGTTTCACGCAGAATCGGGTTCGGCGAGGCCATATTTCCGCTTAAGAATCAGAGCCTTGGGGGCTCCGTATACGGTTTACAAGTAGTTAACCCATACTCTTATCGTTTACCGGTAGCTGATGGGTTGCCGTCCGTGGACAACCCTCCGGGGTTGCCCACCGCCGGCAACCATGCGACCAGTCTGGAGACCCCCCCACCCCAAAACACGCGGCATTGCAGGAAATTCGTCTACTGAACCCGTTTCTGCGTGACAAGGCTGTTGGCTTCGCGTAAAAAGTCGGGTATTCCGAAGCACGCCAATATGCCGATCAAACGCAACCAGACCATCCTTGGGTCTCGCGGTCCCGCCGATGTGGACAGTGAGCCCTCCCGCATCATCGTTCCCGGCGACGAGAACAGTCTGGTTCCGTCCGAAAAATTCCAGCGGCTCTTTGACGAAGCCCAGGCCATGGAGCGTGAAGACGCCTGGCAAAGCGGCGAAGTCGGCTTTCTGAGCCGGGCCAGTGTGCAAGTCACCTTGCCTTATCGGGCGCCAAAGGGTGCTCCCCCTGTGTGGACGCGGACCAGCGGGAATATTTCGCTGATGATCCAGCCTGGCTATTTCACTCAGCAGCGTTCAGAAAAAGCGAGCAATGGTCGCCAGAAACTGGTATCCGAGACGGTGTCGCTCGGGTATCCCTACGGCTCCTATCCGCGCCTTATGCTTGCCTGGATCGGCAAGGAAATCATGGCCAAGAAAAAGCGAGGCGAGTTTACGGGAACCGTAGAGGACCGTCGCATCTCGCTTGGCAACTCCTTGTCCGAGTTCATGTATAACCTGGGCATTCCGATGGCCACAGGAGGTAAACGCGGCACCATGACCCTGGTGCGGCAACAGATGATCCGTCTGTTCTCCGCCACAATTGCGATCGTCCAGAACAAGTCAACGCCCAGCCAGAACCAAAACCAGAGCCACGAACCCCTTTCGATTGACCGTGTTGGCTACCTGCTGGCAGACCAGCTGTCGACGTGGTGGGATCCCATGCAGCCTGGCCAGGGGTCCATGTTCGAGAGTTTCGTGGTCTTGTCGGAGCCGTTTTTCAATGAACTGGTTAATCGGCCAGTTCCGGTGGATATGCGTGCGTTGAAAGCACTCAAGCAATCCCCGTTCGCGCTCGATGTTTACTCCTGGCTAACCTACCGCTTTTTCACGATCCAGCGCCGCACTGAGATCCCCTGGGAAGCCTTGCAGATGCAATTCGGCACGGAAACCGAGAGCGAGCGTAAATTCCGCGCACTGTTCCGCAAGGCGCTTAAGGATGTGCTGGTCGTCTATCCAGGCGCCAAGGTGGACGCCGATTCCTCCAAGGCGCTGATCCTGCAGCCTTCCCGGACGAGCGTTCGCAAGCTGGCCTGATCCTGGCCACACGTGGTGCGGAACCCGCGGGCTGATCCAGCCCGCGGGTTTTTTGTTACTGGAGGATATTGTGCCTGCGGACGAAGGGAGCGTCGTGTGGCTGTCCGCGGGTCTTGCCTGGCGGGCACTTCCGATGGGGGAGCCGTCGCGGAGACGGTGCCTAGGAACAGGCGGTCGGGGAGGCGTGGCCTTCCGGCTGTGTAAACACAAAAGGCAAGCGAAAACGCTTGCCTTTTGCTTTGCTGACCACGCATGGCCCGGGAGCCTCGCGTGATCGGCGATTTCGGCGTGATTCGTGAGATCAGGCCGGCTTGATGGCGGATGCCTGCAAGCCCTTCGGGCCCTGCTTTACTTCAAACGTGACGCGCTGACCATCCTTGAGCGTCTTGAAGCCCGAACCCTGGATTTCGGAGAAGTGCGCGAACAGATCCGCACCGCCGTCGTCCGGGGTAATGAAGCCAAAGCCCTTGGTCTCATTGAACCATTTGACCGTACCGGTTGCCATGTGAATTTCCTTTCGAAGCAAGTTCTTGTACACAACGCTAACAACGCTAACAACCGTTCAAGCACGCTAAGTTCTCGTAGTTACCGAACGGACGCCGACGAGGTGACACGACTTGACTCGACTGTAGCGGGCATCATAACCAGTTTGTCTAGTTGTGTCATGTGCGCCGAAAGACGCACTATCGATACTTTAGGCGTATTTCATGCCGCATTTCAAGTGGAAATCTTTCATTTCCATAAAGCGAAATGTTTCCACTAATTTTATATTTTAAATATAAATTCAAAAAACAGTTGAGCCAGCACGTCACTTTGACTAAAGTTGCGGCTAGAGTTAATCGCGCTTTCAGCGCTGAAAGAGAGGTCTTAGTGCCAGCAAAAATCATCACGGTCTTTAACCAGAAGGGCGGGTGCGGAAAGACCACGGTCAGCATGCATCTCGCGGGTACGCTCGGTTTGCGCGGCGCACGCTCGATGCTGGTAGACATGGACGAGCAGGGCACCGCGACGCGTTGGGCCGCGCAGGCGAGCGACGAGCGACCCTTTCCAGCGTCGGTAATCGGCCTGGCCCCGTCTGGGGGTGCCATGCATCGCGAGGTCAGGAAGTTTGTGCAGGACTACGATTACATCGTGGTGGACTGCCCCCCAGCCGTGCATTCGGCGGCTCCCTCAAGCGCCCTGTTGATCTCCGATCTGGCGATCATTCCCGTCGTTCCGTCTCCTCCCGATCTCTGGGCTGCCGTGGCGGCCAAGACGCTGGCCCAGCATGCGCAGGTCCAGAACGAGACGCTCCGCATCCGCGTGATGGCAAACATGGTCCAGCGGCGCGTTTCCATTGCACGCCAGGCGATTGAAATATTGGGCGACGATTCGGAGGTGCCCCTGATGCATTCCATGATCGGCTCACGTTCGGCTTTCCGCGAATGCCAGGCGATCGGGTGCACGGTGCATGGTGTGGCGGGCGCGCGCGAGTCCGTGCAGGAAGTCGACATGATGGTCGACGAAGTCTTGTCTTTGATTGAGCAATAGGTATGGCAACAAAATTGAAAAGCCTCAAGGCAGGCATGCTGGCCGGAATGGCGGCCGAAAAGACGCGGGGCGACGCGCTCGACCGCTTTGCCCGTGCCGAAGCGGCAATTTCGCAGCATCCCAATGGTCTGTTGCAAGCGCGCAGCCGCGAGCCGAATCCCATTTTCAGCGCTGAAAGTGAGATGGAGGACGAGGGGGACGGGCGGATCCTGATGAAGGTTCCTCTGGCGCAACTGCACGACAATCCGTTCAATGCGCGCCGCATCTATGATCCGGTGGTGGTCCAGGAGCGGGCCGCTTCCATAGCCACGCATGGTCAGAAGACGCCGGGCCTGGCTACGCCGGATCCGGCGCGTCCAGGGCACTACATCCTGATCGATGGCCATTACCGCAAGCGCGCGCTGGCATCGGCGGGAAAGCTCGAGATGGAATGTTTCGTCGAGAGCAACCTGAGCGATCTCGATTTCTATCGCTTGTCCTTCCTGCTCAATGAACAGCGTTCCGACCAGTCGGCGCTGGACAATGCAATCGCTTGGCGGCAACTCCTCGACGAAGGCAAGGTCCAGAAGGAGGAAGATATCTGCGAGCTGACTGGCATGTCCGCCGGGACCGTCAACAAGACCCTGGCGCTGTTAAGGCTCCCGGATTCTGTGTTGGGTGTCATGCGCGAGCGGCCCAGTGCAATCGGCATTGCGACCGGTTACGAACTGACTCTATATTGCAAGATCGTGGGAGAGGACCGTACCCGCGACCTCGCTGCCCGGATCATGGCGGAAGGCTTGTCCAGCCGCGAGGTCGAGGCCATTCGCAAGCATGCACAGGAAGGAAAAGCGCGCAAGATCAAGGAAATCAGTCGCCAATATAAGATCCGGAGCGATGGTGGCCTATTGCTGGGAACGATCAAGGAGTGGGATTCCGGCCGCGTGATGCTGGACGTCCAGGTGGGCGATCGCGGCGCCCGCGAAGCCCTGGTTGAGGCACTCAAGGCACGCTTCGGCCTGGACAAGCCTGCGGGCTGATGGCTGGGCGGCAGCATAGGGGACGGTCGCCGCGGCACGTTCGTCCACGAGGCGTCATCCGATGGCCGGTGTCCCCGACGCGATGATACCGGCCGCGGCCCCTGCATCGGGCCCGCGCGCGCCGGCCCGTGCCATGCGGGTTCGCCGCCCCGCAAGATCACGCGGAGAGCGCGCCGCGAATCCCGCATCTTCCTCTTCGCGATAGCGTTCGATCGCCTGGCTCAACAGCGCGTGCAGGCCCCGCACCGAGTAACCGGCACCTGGCGACACGTCGGCTTTGCGCCTGGCTCGCCCGGTGGGTGGCAGCCGGGGAGGTCCGATCAGCACGATCGGTTGGCCAGCCTGACCGTGCCAGTCCAGTCCGCGGTCTTGCCAGTGACGCTCCAGCGCGATGCGTGCCGGAGCGCTGAGTGCTTCATCTCCACAGCCGGGTTCGCCGGCCATGCCGAGCTTGTCGCGCGTGAATGTCGTCAGGTCGGCAAAACCAATATGTTGCTCCTGGAGCAAGCGAACCGCGGCCTCGGCTGCACGGTACCGCAGCCCCTCGGCGTCCCGCCCCCGAGCAGCCAGCCACTCCAGAAACCGGGAAAGGGAATCGAGCGAGAGCGGGCTGCCCACGCCGGCAGGCACCGCGGCACGTTGCGCGTTGGCCCGTGTCTCGGGCTGCCAGACATGGTCCGCAAGATACCCCTGAATCTGCAGCCACTCAAATAGCGCACCAAGGATGCGCGACGCGTGAAGCACGCTGCTTTCCGACAGCGGACCGGTGAACGGACGCCAGGCTGCCGATTCCCTGGGAGCGCGCGGTCCGACCCATAGCCGGACGGGGCCGGGATTGCGCAGGAACCCAAAGTACTCCAAACGATCCTGGCCGTCCAACGCGGCCAGCGGCTTACGCCGGTCCATTGCGGACCAGAGCAGCAGCCTCTCGGCTTCCTTGCGATAGGCCAACCAGGTACTCCGTTGCGCGCGATTGGCTGCAAGCCACCCGTGGACGGCCGCAAGATCGCTACTAAAAGAGCCTGTTACATCACTATTATGTTGGGTTATCTGCGCTGTCGCGGACCCCTCCTCGCGCATGAGTTCGAACGGCACAAGCTGGCGCAGCCGGGGCCCCAGCGCGGCCTCCGTCAAGCGGCCCTGGGCGCCAAAATGCTCGCGCAACAGTGGCTCGCCCCGCTCGTCCCTGACGACATCGCGATGATCGGCCAGCCAGCGGTTGATGACCGTCCCGGCGAGCGCCCCGATACGCGGAACCGAGCGCCACCACGCACTGCCGTGGCGATTGGCGAGTTCGACTAAAATGTGCAGATTGGATATCTTTTGGGCGCGTAAACGTCGCGCCAGGGCGGGAGCAAACCATAGCTCGATGCCATGATCCGCACGCGGCCGTGCGGTGCCGAGCCGCTCCAGTTCGGCCAGGGCTTCCACGCGCCGGTCCATGCCCCGGTTGGAGCGGCCGGGGCCGAGCTCGAGCAACTCGGCCAGATCCTGCCTGTTATGCAGGTGCGCCAGTTGTACCATGCGGTCACGCAGGCCGAGCAGCAAGCGCAGTGCGGACTCGCCACCGGCGTCGTCATCGCCGTCGTCGGACAGGTAGCGCCCGGCAACCATCGCGGCCGGCATACCCTGCACGTAGGCGCGGACGGCCGCAAATTCGCTACGGGTGAGACTCAGATTGGGGGCCTTACCGGGCTGCATGACAACGCCCAAACGGGCAGCTAAGATATTGATTCATAAGGCACTTAAGCGATCGCTAAATGCATCCGGGTAGAAATGCATAGTGAAATTTAATGCCGATAATTATAGCGCCGAATCCGTGCGGCCATCCCCGAATCGCGCCTGCCACAGGTTTCGACGTCGCGCGGTTCGGTAGCGTACATGGCGCGGTTGGCATCGCGCGACACCCTTTGACGGGTGTAACCCTCTCTTGCATTCACCCCCACCTGTGCATATCCTGATACCCAGAGTCAGAGTTCTTTAACTCTGACTTAAGAAACATCTAAAGCGTAAAAAACGCAAACGGGGCGATTCGAAACGACTCCACGGGATGGTCAGTCGGGCAGCGGAACCTGGACGGGTGCGCTGCCATGGCCTGGAGACGGGACGGATCGTATGGGACTGCAACCGCAACATAGCGGTCAGTTCCGTTAGCATGTGCGGGTTGTCGCGGGGCTCGCCATGCCGAAACAATAAAAGAGAGCGGCCATGGCCACAATCCTCTTGATCGAGCCACATCCTCTGCTGCGCCTGGGTCTGCGCCATCTGTTAACTCAAGCTGGACTCCACGGCGATCTGGTCGACATCGATCCGACTTCCTTGCCCCATCCTGCCGAATGGCTCTGCCATGCCGATTTGTTGGTCTATGGTTTGCCGCCGGACCAGGATGCAGGCTGGCAGTCGTTGGGAGACATCTGCCAGACCTTGATGCCCAGGCGGATACTGGTGTTGTCGGACCAGATCCCATCCCACTCGATCAGCGCTCGGATGCCAGACAATGTGCGGGGCGTGTTGTCCAAGGGCTGCAGCGCCGAGATGCTCGACGCGGCGATCCGCCTTGTTCTGGCCGATGGCGAGTGTTTCCCCGCGCGCGCGCAGGCGGCGCATGGCACCGATGGCGTCTCGGCGTGGCCGACCGACAATGCGCGCCACGCCCCAACGGCGCTGCATGTGCGGGCCGGGCCCGGCCAGGCGGATAGCGAGGCCGCAACCGCAGCCCAACATCCGTCGCGCCGCGCATCCGATGTGGCACCGGAGCCTGAAACGCCATCAGTGGGCTCGCATCTGCTCAACATTACAGAACGCCAGTACGAGGTGCTGGCACTGCTGGCACGCGGCTATCCGATCAAGACAGTCAGCCGCTTGCTGAACATTTCCGTGGCCACGGCCAAGACCCATGCGTGCACCCTGTATCAACGCCTGCACGTACGCAACAAGGGCGAGGCGGTCTACGTGGCGTTGCAGCGCGGCGCGAAACTGAGCTGGCCGGGCCCGGCTGCCGCCGCGCCGATTCGCGGCGCCGCCCAACTGGTTGATTTCGCCGCTGTTTGCCAGGCGGCCGCCTGAGCAGCGCGGCGCCTGCTCCCCGCCTGGCCGGCGGGGGCATGGCAACCCGCAAGCGCTTCAATCGTTGGCATGAGCCGCCTCATCCAAACGCACGAGGCGGCGCTTTGTTGTAGTTGCTACGCTTTTGACAAGTGCCGCATGCGATAGGCGATCCCTGTGCTTGCCGGCCGGATGTCCACCCGCGTCCACCCGAGTCGATGACAACGCTCCTGCTCGCCCACAATATGATGCTGCGCCGCGGACTGCTGCGCCACCTTCGCGAAATCTCATCACTCACGCCGGTATTGACACAGACTCCCGAATGGCTACTGGATGCGCCAGCGGCGGAAATGCCTTCGGCTCCAGTGGATTTCGCGCTGCTGGATTGCAGCGGCACGGACGCCGACCCGCAGGTTCTTGTCGACACCCTCTGCGCGCGCCTGGCGCCAAGGCGCTGGCTGATCCTGTGCGAGGCGCCTGGCTCCGGGGTGGCAAGCTATGCCGCCCGCCTTGGCGCGAGCGGGTGCCTGACCGTGCCGGCCACGCCCGAGCAGGCGCGCGCGGCGGTGGAGCTGGTCCGCGCCGGCGGCCAGTGTTTTCCCCGCAGAGCCTTCTCCATGACACCCGCGCCGGCTCCTTCCCCCATTGGTTCAGGTGGATCTACGGCAAGGGGATGAGGGCGGGCGGCAGCGTTGGCAACTATGCTGAAGGCGCGCGGGTAGCGAAGCCGGGAATATCAAATTCAATACGGCCGCCGCGCGTTGCAGAGGGGGTCATATGGACGCGGGAGTGGACATCCTGGTTGTGCGCGGCTTCGCCGTGCCCGAAGGCCGGGGCAAGTGGGCATGCTGCTACGAAATCAGATTGACGACCGGACGCGATGGGCCACTGCTCTATCGCGGCGAACTGCATGGCCGGCGCTATAGCTGCGAGGCGGCAGCCATCGCCGCGGCGACCTTCGCCGGCGAGCAGGAAGCGCGCCGGCAGGTGGCAACCGTCAGGGCTGGACTGATTGCCCGCCATGAGTATTGCGTGGTGGTAGCGAGCGAGCAGGCATGCGATGGCCGCAATGACGTGGCCACGGGCTAGCGGCGGCGCTAACCAGCCAGGCAAGGCGCTACGATCGGCGAGCATCGTGACGTCGCAAGGCGACAAGGCAAAGGGGGGCGAAAAGCGCGTGTTCGGGGGACCGGAGCGATCCGGTGCGTATGCCAATCCGGATGCGCACACGCGCATTTCGGTTGCAGCGCGTGCTGCGCCGGATCTTGATGGCCACGGTAACAGCCGCGTAGCGCAAGTGGCGGACCGTGGCCTATTTGTTTTGTTCTGGCGCGGGACTGGCGGCCCGCCTGCGTCGGCGTTGATCGGTATCGGCACGCTTGCCGTGGAACCGCGAGCAAAAAAAGAGCCCGCCGACCGGGGGACCATGCGGGCTCTAAAGTGGCCGGCACGATTCCGCTCGGCGGGCCACTCTTCAGACGATAGTCAAACAGCGGTGCCACGCCTATCGACCAGAAGCCGCATCCGCCACGCAGCGCACCGCGTGTCGGCCGCGGCGCCCGCGATGTCCGCCAACCCAATGGGCGCAACGGACCAGCCGCTTTACTTGTCCGGCACATCTGCGACTTGTCATGCTTTTGGCTGGGTGGAGATGCTGCCGCCGGCCGATGGCGGGGACTGGAAAATGGCTCAACTGTGTTACTTTTCTCGCGTACTCGATCCTCGGCGCAATCATGCTTAACTGGCAATTCATCACTCGCTTCGGCGAGACCTCCCTGCTGCTGCCGGGCGCGATGCTGATCACCGCCTGGCTCTTCCACACCCGCGCTATCGCCAGCGCGTGGCGGTGGTTCCTGAGCTTCGGCGTGGCAGCCGCGATGGTGCTGGTCTCCAAGCTGGCGTTCATGGGCTGGGGCATCGGCAGCGCCGCGCTCGATTTCACTGGTTTCTCGGGGCATAGCATGATGGCCGCATCGGTACTGCCGGCACTGCTCTATCTGCTGGTCCCGAACGCGTGGCAACGCCTTGCGCTTGGCGCCGGCTGCATGGGCATGCTGCTCGCGTTGCTGGTCGGCTTTTCGCGACTGGAACTGGACGCGCACTCCAGCTCCGAAGTCCTGAGCGGACTCATCCTTGGCTTTGGCGTGAGCCTGCCCTTTATCCTGAGCTCGGCACGGCCGGTACGCTCGGCCCCGGTCGTGGCGGCAAGCCTGGTGCTTTTGCTGCTGCTGGCAGTACCCGTCACGGGCGTCGCCGCGCCTACGCATCACTGGCTGGAGGTGCTCGCGACGCGGCTGGCCGGGCGTGACAAGCCCTTCCAGCGCGGACAATGGAGCTCCTGGGCATTGCAGAGCGGGCACGAGCAGGTGTTGACGCACCTCGCACCGGTGCCGCTGATGCGCTGACGCTGGCCGGGGCCGGCGTCTGTGTGCGTAAGCAAACAGACGTGGCGCCCTTGCGGCGCAATCATGGTCTCCATCACTGCTTGGGTATGCCAGGTGGAGGCCAATCATGTCGACAGTCCGAGCCTTTGTAGCCGAGCGGCAAGCCGCCCTGCAAATCCTGTACCGCATCGCCGATGCAGTCATCATCGCTGCCTGCGGCGTGGCGGTCGGTGCCTTGCTCTTCCCCTACGGCATCCGCGGTGCCTCACCGGTGCACGGCTTCCTCATCGCCTTGTGCGCGGTGGGCGCATTGCTGGTGTTTCCCGCCTGCGGCCTTTACAGTTCCTGGCGCGGCCGCAGCCTGGCTGCGCTGGCGCTGCGCACGGTGGCAGCATGGTGCGCGGTCTGTCTCCTGGGCCTGGTCACAGTCTTCCTGATGCACCAGGTTGCCGCGCTCTCCCGGCTGTGGTCCATGACCTGGCTGCTCGGCGTCGCCGCCGCGCTGGTGGCGTCGCGCCTGGTGCTGTACAGCATGCTGGGCAGCGTGCGTGAACAAGGCCTCAATGCCAAGCGCGTGGTTATCCTCGGCTATGGGACCCTTGGGAATGAGTTGTACCAGCGCGTGCAGCGCATCCGCGGCGCGGGCTACGATGTGGTCGGCATCTACGATGAGCGCGAGAAGCCGATCCCGGTGGGCGTAGCGCGGCTCGAGTCGCTGGAGCATGTCTGTGCCTTTGTGCGCAGCAATGGCGTGCGCGAAATCTGGCTGACGTTGCCGATGGCGGCCTGCCGCGACCTCTATGACGTGGTGTTCCAGTTCCGCAATGACATGGTCGACGTGCGCTGGGTGCCCGATATCATGTCGGTGGAACTGCTCGGCCACCGATTCAGCGACTTCCTCGGCATGCCGGTGATCGACCTGAACAGTCCGCCTGTGTCCGGTATCACCGGGCTGTTGAAGGCGAGCTTCGACCGGGTCTTCGCGCTGTGCGTGGTGCTTGGCCTGTCGCCGGTGCTGCTGACCATCGCACTCCTGGTCAAGTTGTCTTCTCCGGGCCCTGTGCTGTTCCGCCAGAGAAGGCTCGGTATGGACGGCTCTCCGTTCAATGTCTACAAATTCCGTACCATGGTGGTGCACCAGGAGGCCGGTGTGACACAGGCCACGCGCGACGACGTGCGCGTGACGCGCATCGGTGCCTTCCTGCGCCGCACAAGCCTGGACGAGTTGCCGCAATTCCTCAACGTGCTGCGGGGCGAGATGTCGGTGGTCGGTCCGCGTCCCCATGCGATGGAACACAATGAGTTCTACAAGGAGCTGATCGACCGCTACATGCTCCGGCACCGCGTCAAGCCTGGCATCACCGGCTGGGCGCAGATCAATGGCCTGCGCGGCCAGACCGACACCGTCGAGAAGATGCGCAAGCGCGTCGAGTTCGACATCTACTACATCCGCAACTGGTCGTTCCAGCTGGACATCTCCATCATCCTGCGAACCGCAGTGCACGGATGGACCGGCAAAAGCGCGTTCTGAGTTCGTGCGATCCCCCCGCTCGCCGCGCTATTGGTGGGGGAACGCACGCCCCGCCAAGGCGATTCCATGTTCAATGGCTCCCGTCTCAATCGCTGGAGATCAGCATGAAAGCAACGATCCGTCACATCCTTGGCGAGGTAGCGAGACTCACGGTTCCGGCAGACCGGCTGGACGATGGCACAGATCTCTACGAGGTAGGCCTGTCGTCCCTGGCGACCGTGCATGTGATGCTTGCCATCGAGAACGCTTTCGATATCGAGATTCCGGACCGAATGCTGACGCGGCAATTGTTCCGTAGCATTGATTCCCTAGCCACCGCGGTGCAGCAGATCAAGCAGCAGGAGGCAGCGTGAGCCCGCCGCTGGCCAGGGTGGAGCTGGCGCAGCCTGGCATGGATCCGGCGTCCGGCGAGGCGCTGATTGCTGCCGCTCATGTCGTGGCCGAGGTGGCGGCGGAGCACGGGGACCAGGTAGATCGCGAGGCAAGGTTTCCCCACGAGGCCCTTGCCGCCATGCGTGATCAGCGACTGCTTGGCGCCATGGTGCCAACCGCATACGACGGTGCGGGAGCATCGCTCGATACCATCGCGGCCATCTGCCAGATCCTCGGCGCCGCCTGCTCGTCCACCGGCATGATCTACGCCATGCACCAGATCCAGGTGGCATGCGTGGCCGGGCACGGCGCGGGTAGTCCGTGGCATGAAAGCCTGCTTGCCCGCATCGCGGCCGAGCAGCTTCTGCTGGCCTCCGCCACCTCGGAGGAAGCCATCGGCGGCGCATTGCGAAACAGCGGCTGCGCGGTCGACGCCGACGGCGACCAATTCCACCTGTTGAAGATCGCGCCCACCATCTCATACGGTGCGTACGCGGATGGCATCCTCGTGACCGCGCGGCGGCACGCCGATGCTTCGCCGTCGGACCAGGTGCTGGTGTGCGTGCTGCACGGCGACTACACGCTTCAGTGCCTTAATACCTGGGATACGCTGGGTATGCGCGGCACCTGCAGCAACGGCTTCCGGCTTGAAGCGGCCGGGCAGGTTGCCCAGGTATTGCCCGTTGCGTTTGGCGAGATCGCCGACGTCACCATGACGCCGGTCTCGCATATCCTCTGGAGCGCACTTTGGCTTGGCATCGCAGGCGACGCGGTCCAACGCGCAAAAAATCTCTTCCGGGGGCAGGCAAGGGCGCGACCGGGTTCGCTGCCGCCCTCGGCGTCCCATGTCGCGGAGGCGGTGGGCCAGTTGCAGATGATCGAAGGGCGGCTCGGGCTAGCCCTTGCGCGTCAGCGCCAGCGTCACGTTGCCGCGTCGGTATCGGCTTCGTTCTCGCTCGCGGCTGAGATGAACGGCTTGAAGACTTCGGTTTCGGAGATGGCGCTGCAGGTGGTGCACCAGGCCATGCTGGTTTGCGGCATGGCCGGCTACAAACATGGCACGCCCTATAGTCTCGGCCGTCATCTGCGTGATCTGTGGTCCGCGCCCCTGATGATCAATGACGACCGTATCCTGGCCAACACCGCCAACCTGCTGCTGGCAGATCGTTCCTGAAAGAAACAAGATGGATTCCATTGCCCTTATCAGCGACACCCTGGCCACGAGCGGCGCCGACGAGCCACCGGCGGCCCGCACCGGACCGGCGACGTTTCTCGCGGCGCTGCTCGACGCAGGCCTCCTGATCCCAACCGGCGTGCAGGGCTTGTACGGTCGCAGCGAGACCTTCGAAGCCATCGCCGACGGCCTGAACGCGGCGATCACCGCGCTCGGCAGCGACCAGCACGCCGAGATCCTGCGATTTCCGCCCGCCATCGGAAAGGCTGACTTCGAGACCAGTGAATACATGAAGAGCTTTCCCCAGCTGGCGGGCACCGTCCATAGCTTCTGCGGCGACGACCGCGGCCACCGCCGCCTGCTTGCACGGCTGGAGGATGGCGACGCGTGGACCGACCAGCAGGCATTCTCCGGCGTGGTATTGACACCGGCAGCCTGCTATCCGGTCTACCCGGTGATGGCGCGCCGGGGACCGCTGCCGTGGCAGGGCAAGGTGGTCGATGTCCTGTCCTATTGCTATCGGCACGAGCCTTCGCTGGAGCCGACGCGCATGCAGTTGTTCCGACAGAGGGAATACGTGTGCCTGGGGCCGGCCGAGCGCATCGTGGCATTCCGTCAGCTATGGATGGAGCGCGGGCTGCAACTGGGCAAGGCGCTCGAGCTCCCGGTGAAAGTCGACGTGGCCAATGATCCGTTCTTCGGGCGCGGCGGCAAGATCGTGGCCGACAGCCAGCGCGAGCTCCGGCTCAAGTTCGAGTTGCTGATTCCCGTCAATGACGGGGCGCCGCCTACCGCCTGTATGAGCTTCAACTACCATATGGACCATTTCGGTGCTTTGTGGGGCATCCGGACAGACGACGGTGGCACCGCGCATACCGGTTGCGTGGGCTTTGGCATCGAGCGGCTCGGGCTTGCCCTGCTGCGTCACCATGGACTCGATCCGGCGCGCTGGCCGCGAGGCGTGCGCGAGCGGCTCTGGAGCGCGTAATGCATGGAACACCCAAGTTGGGGGGCCGCGGCGGTCTCGGTCTGCGCGGCGGGAACCCGGTGTGGTCGCACGCAAATTGCAATGTCGATCTGTGGATAGAGCTTCTGCATGGCTGGGAACTCGAGCCCATTGCCGCACTGGCATTTACCGTGAGCCAGGATTTCGAGGGCGATCAGTTCACGTTATTCAGTTTCCCGTTCGGCGATCTCGAGCGGCTCTATGGTGTCACCGTGCACGACTTGTCCGTGTACGACAACCTGGAGGGGCACATTGCCGCGCAGACATGCCGCGGCAACGTGGTACTGCTTGACGTCGACAGTTTCAACCTGCCGTATGCCGCCGCCGCTGGCTACCGGCGCCTGCATGCGCGTTCCTGCATCGGTGTGGACCTGCTGGTGCCGGAGGCCTCGACCGCCGGTTACTACCATGGCGACGGCTACCACACGGTCAGCGGCGAGGAGTACCAGGCCATCTTCCGGCTGCCGGCGGAACTGAAGGACAAGAATATCGCGCCGTATCCGCAAGCGAGAGTGGTGCGGCGCCGCTTTGCTCCCCAGACCGATGCCGCATTGGTGCGGATCTCGCTTGACATGCTGCGCCGCCACTTGGGACGGCGGCCGCGGGTCAATCCCATCAGCGCCTTTCGTACGGTTTTCCCCGCGCACCTGGACCAGATGATGGGGCGTGGGGAGCCGGGATTCCAGGCCTATGCGTCGAGCGTGTTGCGCCAGCTGGGCGCCAATTTCGAGCTGCTGGGTTGCTACCTTCGCTGGCTGGTGATGCATGGCCAGCCGCTGCCGGACACCATCGCCGAGGCTTGCTACACCATTGCCTCCGAGGCCATGGTGATGCAGTTCCGGCTGATGCGTGCCGTCATCAGCCGCAAGCCCGATCCCTGCCAGGATTGCTTCGATCAGCTCGAGATGTCCTACAAGGCGACGGTGCCGGCGTTGGCTGCCTACTTCGGCGAGGTTGGCGGGTGAGTGCGCGCGACTTCGCCCCCGATCGGCGCGGCTTGCCGGCATTGCCCGGCGTCGCGGTCAAAGGCGCGCCGTTGTCCGGGCAGTGGGTGTGGCTCGAAACCTCCGCTGGCGCCGCCGGGTGCCCGGCCGCCTTGCCGGAGGGCGCCGGCTGGCTGGCTGCGCCCGTGCCCGGCACCGTGGCGGGCGCCTTGCGTGCCGCCGGCCGATGGGATGATGCCGCGCCGCCACCGCTGCACCAGCGCGATCACTGGTACCGCGTGCACTTCACGGGCAGTGGCCGCCGCGTGCTGCGGTTCAGCGGCCTGGCCACGCTGGCCGAGGTGTGGCTGAACGGTGCGCTGGTGCTTACCACGCGCCATATGTTCGTGAGCCATCAGATCGAAGTCGAACTGGCGGGCGAGAATACACTGCACCTGTGCTTTCGCGCGATGTATCCGTGGCTGCGCACACAGCGCGGCGCGGTCCGCTGGAAGCCACGGATGATCGCGCCAGCGACCTTGCGCGCGGTGCGCACCACCCTGCTCGGCCATATGGCCGGCTGGTGCCCCCCGGTGCATGCCGTGGGGCCGTGGCGCCCGGTCGAACTGCTCGACCCGGCCGGCGACGATGCATCGCAAGGCATGCGCGCCGATCTCTCCAGCCGGATCGAGGGGCATGAGGGCGTGGTGTCCCTGCGGCTGCATTTTCCGGGAGAAGCGCCAGAGCATGGCAGTTTCAGTGCCGTCGATGGTGACGGTGAGCCGCTTTGCGCGGGCCTGTTGCGGCGCTTGGATGCCCACACGCTGGCTGGCACATTGCGCATCGCCCATGCCAGGCTGTGGTGGCCGCACACGCACGGCGAGCCCTATCTCTACCGCATAGTTGCCACGGTGCAGGGCGGCACGCTGGCATGCGGGCGCATCGGCTTTCGCACCATCGAGGCCGACCGCGGCGCTGCGCCGGGCGCCTTTGCCTTGCGCATCAACGGCGAGCGGCTTTTCTGCCGTGGCGCGTGCGTGTCGAGCCACGACCTGCACGGCCTGTCGGATGCGCAGGAGACGGTCGGACGCTGGCTGGCGCTGGCTCGAGGGGCCGGCATGAACATGGTGCGTGTGAGCGGCGTCACCTGCTATCCGGGCGAGAACTTTTATCGGCTCTGCGACGAACTTGGCCTGCTGGTGTGGCAGGACTTCATGTTCGCCAATTTCGACTATGGCGGCAGCGACGGCATGGCGGGATCCGCGCTGATGGACGACGCCGCGTGCGAGGTGACGGAGTGGCTGGTTTCCACGCGCGCGCATCCGAGCGTCGCGGTGTTGTGCGGTGGCAGCGAGACCGAGCAGCAAGCCGCCATGATGGGTGCGGCGCGCGCGGCCTGGCGCCAGCCGCTGTTCGAAGCGCTGATCCCCGGCCTGGTGGCCGCGCACAGGCCGGATGTCGTCTACGTGCGCAACTCACCTTGCGAAGGCGCATGGCCCTTCCAGCCCGATACCGGCGTCAGCCATTATTACGGCGTGGGCGCCTACCAGCGCCCCCTGGCGGATGCGCGTCTCGCCAATGTGCGTTTCGCCGCGGAATGCCTGGCGTTTGCCAACGTACCTTGCGAGCGCACCCTGGCCGAGCACGACCTTGGCCAGCCCTTGCACGATCCGCGCTGGAAGACACGCGTGCCGCGCGATGCCGGCGCGCCGTGGGATTTCGAGGACGTGCGCGACTTCTATCTGCGTACGCTGTATGACGTCGATCCACCCCGCCTGCGCTACGAACGGCCGGGGCGCTATCTGGCACTGTCACGCGCGGTGGTGGCCGAGATCATGACCGATGTCTTCAGCGAATGGCGGCGCGTGGGTTCCACCTGCGCGGGCGGGCTGGTCTGGCAGCTGCAGGATCTCCTGCCGGGGCCGGGCTGGGGGATCGTGGACGCATGCGCGCGTCCCAAATCGGCCTGGCATGCCTTGCGGCAGGTCTGGCAGCCGCTGCAGTTGCTGTTCACGGACGAGGGGCTCAACGGCTTGCACCTGCACCTGCTCAACGAATCGCCGGAGCCGCATCAGGTGCGTTTGTCGCTGCGCTGCTACCGCGACGGCGAGACGGTGGTGGCCGAAGCCACGCAGGACCTCGTGCTTGCCCCACGCGAGGCGCACCGCATCGAGGCCGCGTCGCTGATGGATGTGTTCTTCGATTTCACCTACGCCTATCGGTTTGGTCCGCCGGCGCACGACGTCGTCGTGGCCTCGCTTGTAGGGGCTGATGGTGCACTGCTGAGCCAGGTGGCCTACCTGCCGGATCGCAGGGCGAGCGCGCTCAAGCCGCCTGGCCTGAAAGTTGTAGTCGAATGCGTGGCGGGTGAATGGTGGCTCACAATCAGCACACAGCGCTTCGCGCGCTGGGTGCATATCGAAGATCATGTCTTTCAACCGGCACAAGACTGGTTTCATCTTGCCCCCGGCGAGAGCCGGCGTATCCGTCTTATGCATGACGGCGGCTCCCCCGCCCCGGGTGCGCTCATCCCTTCGGGCGAGATTCACGCCATCAACGCGGACCGGCCGGTCAGCTACAACGCATAGGACGCGCCGCTGATTCCCACTCCTGGCATGGCCTGCGCAGCCGCCGGGCCTCGCTTGCGCGCCCAAGCGGGCACGACCGCCGGTGTCCGCCCGTGTCATCTCCAACCTACCAAGGGATGATCTAGTACTAGCCGTCTGCCCAGTGTCACAACGGAGTTGCGTGGCGCTTAATACAGATACACCAGCTGGCGGAAAGTCAGCGGTTGTTTGCAACGGGTGGAACGGCATTGACAGTAGTGCCCAGTCATAAGGGCATCAGGATGTCTTGCTGGCACCAGCCGTGATCCTAGGGTCCAAGGGAGGTCCGAAAATGATCACGCATCGGTCAGATCTGCATGTCAATCATTTGCTCAGCGCGTTGCCGCGCCACGAGTGGGAGGTGTTGTGCCGGCACTTCGAACTGGTCAGGCTCCGCGCGGGGGAGTTGCTGACGGATTCGGGACAGCGCATCGTCCATGTCTACTTTCCCACCACGGCAGTGGTCTCCATGCTCTCGCTGCTCGAGGATGGTGCCACGGTCGAGTTCGCGGCCATCGGCAACGAGGGCCTGGTCGGCATCCCGGTCGTCACCGGCGGCGATACCATGCCCAGCCGCGTGGAAGTGCGCAGCCCGGGCTTCGCCTATCGCATCGCAGCCCGCGATCTGCGCAATGAGCTGATGCGCACACCGGTGCTGCAGCGCGTGACGCTGCTCTACGTGCAGGCGGTACTGACGCAGATCGCGCAGACCGCGGCCTGCAACCGCCATCACTCCCTCAACAAGCAATTGTGCCGCTGGCTCCTGCTGGCGATCGACCGGATGAGTTCCAACGAGCTTGTGATCACGCAGCAGGTGATTGCGAACATGCTCGGTGTCCGGCGCGAAGGCGTGACAGAGGCAGCCGGAAAGCTGGAGGACCTCGGACTCATCCACCACAGCCGTGGGCATATCACCGTGCTGGACCGTTGCGGGCTCGAGAAGCAATCCTGCGAATGCTACAAGCTCGTCAAACGCGAGTACGACCGGTTGCTGCCTGCCTTGGCGCACGCCTGAACAGAGCGGACCCCGGCGCACCGGGGCCGGCATGCCGACGCTGGCCTCAGGCGTGAAGGCGAGTCGCACAGCCGAACGCCGAGACCAGCCCGGCCATGGCGCGCTCATAGGACGCCTCGAGCGTTTCCAGGCAATCCGCGCAGTCGTCATGCCGCCGGCGCGCCACGGCCCGCGCCAGGCGGAATTGCAGCACCTTGCATTCGGTGGCAACGGCTCGGGCCGCAAGTGCCGCCGCTGCCGGGATCCTGTAATCGTGCTCGGCCAACCAGCCAAGATAATGATGAAGCAACTCGAAACCGGCACCGAGCTGCCGCGGCAGGTTGAAACTGTATTGGTGGAAGTAAGCATCTCCACGCGCCAGCAGGACTTCCATCTGCCCACCGAAAGCCGTGCGCCACTGGCTGACCGGATTGGCTGTGGGGCGCCGGGTCAGGTGGTGGCGCATCAGCGACACCGAAGCATTGACCAGCGCACGGGCGCGCAGCGGCGCTCTCGCCTGCCGGGCAAACTCGGCGTAGGGGAACAGTATGTTGCCGTTGCCGCTCAGTTCGGGCGTAAGCCGCATGGCGCCGCGGTAGTCCTCTCCGGCCAGCGTGTGATAGCCAAGGCCGTGGTAGTAGCCAAGCTCCTGCGCCGCCGGCGTGATGCGGTCGATTGCCACCGTGGTCTTGACGTGCTCGCGCCGATAGGCGGTCGCGCGTACGTCCGGCAGGTAGTAGCTGTCGAGTTCCACCAGCACGGTATGGCCGCGGCTGACCTGTGCGACGACGTGGGCCTCGAGCGTGTCATAGACCGGCATTTCCTGCACCACGGTGCCGTACAGCAACTCCAGATCCATCTGCGGATACTTGAAGAATGTGAAATGGTCCCCTTCGAAATCCTGCGTCACCGTGAATGGCAGCGCGGCGCGCGGATCGAGTCCCCGGCCATGCAACAGCTCGATCCACAGGTCCATATAGCAGTTGGTCTCCTGCCAGATCGCGTCCGCGCCATGCAGCACGTGCGGATGGCTTACGGTAGCGGCTGTACTGGTGGCAAGCTCCGCCGGGCGGGCGGCACGCGGCCTTGCCCGCGCCATATTGTCCGCGCCGCCGCCGCTTATGAGTACAGCGTCCCGTTTCATCTTCCGCCTCCTGCGTCTGTTGCCGCGCTGCCCGGTCCGTCGAAAACCGGTAGGCGCCTTTGCTGCCATTGCAACCGTATTGGCGCTTTCCATCCGTTCGTTGCCCAACAGAGGGCACAACAATGGCAGGGGCATTTGCGCGGGGACAGCCTGGCGGCTGGCGTGTGCGGCAGCGAACAGATACCCCCGCTCCCGCTCCCTACACTGGCTGTCAGTATGCGCCGGACCGTCCGGCCCAGGCGGGCCTCATGTCCGGAAGCGTTACCCCCGGCGCTGCGCGGCGCGAGTGCATGCGCGCCGGTGATCCCCCGGATGAAGAATGCACAGTCCGTGTTCCGCGCACGTGGCGAGTATCCGCAGCCTTTCCGGGCTGCGGCAGGCAAGGAGGCAAGATGAACGCAACGACTCGGGACGCGTACCAGCCGGACGGCGCGGCAATAGCAGTGTCCGCCGATGCAGGCGTGCAGTCCATGCCGATAACCGCGATCCAGCCAGTCATCCTGGCCGGCGGCGCCGGCACCAGGCTGTGGCCGCTGTCGCGCGAGCAGCATCCCAAGCAGTTGCTGAACCTGGTTGCCGATGACACGCTGCTGGAAGCCACCGCGCGCCGCTTCGACGGCCTGGCGGAACTGGCCGGCCGTGCGGCGGGCAAGGAAGTGGCGCCGATGGTGGTCTGCGGCGAGGACCACCGTTTCATGATCGCGGAGATGATGAAGCGAGCCGGCAAGCCCGCGCGGATCCTCTCCGAACCTTGCGGCCGCAATACGGCGCCCGCGCTGACGATGGCCGCGCTGCACGCGGCCGGCGGCCTGGGGGAGACCGAGGATGCCGTCCTGGTCGTGACCCCGGCAGACCACAGCGTGGCGGATCCGCAAGCATTTCGCCAGGCACTGGCGACGGCGATACAGCATGCCGACCGTGGCGCCATCGTGACGCTGGGCGTGCGCCCGCTTGCGCCGGAAACCGGCTACGGGTACATCCGCGCCGGCGTGAACGAGGATAGCGGGGCCTTCACGCTCGAGCGCTTCGTGGAGAAGCCCCATCTGGAACTGGCCGAGCACTACGTGGCGTCGGGCGACTACTGGTGGAACGCCGGCATTTTTGTCGTGCGGGCGTCGGTCTGGCTCAAGGCGCTCAGCCAGCTGCAGCCGGAAATGTACCTGCAGTGCCGTGCTGCATATGAGACCGGTGAACGCAGCGGCGACACGTTCCGCATTGGCAAGGAAGCCTTTGGCGACTGTATGTCGGATTCCATCGACTACGCGGTGATGGAGAAGCTGGAGGCCTTGCCCGGTGTGAGCGGCATGCTGGTGCCGCTGGACGCTGGCTGGTCCGACGTTGGCTCGTGGGCCGCGATCTGGGATATCGCTTCCAAGGACGCAGCGGGAAATGTGGGGCGGGGACGCGTGCTGTTCGATGGCGCTTCGTCTTGCCTGGCACATTCCGAGGGACGCCTGATCGCGTGCGTCGGGGTACAGGGCGTGGTGGTGGTGGAGACGGCGGATGCCGTGCTGGTCGTGGACAAGGCGCATGTGCAGGACGTCAAGAACGTGGTCCAGCGCATTCGCTCCGATCACGGATGCGAGGTGGTGAATCATCGCAAGGTCCAGCGCCCCTGGGGCTGCTACGACTCCATCGATCACGGCGAGCGTTTCCAGGTCAAGCGCATCGTCGTGGATCCGGGAGCCAGCCTCTCATTGCAGATGCATTACCACCGTGCCGAGCACTGGGTGGTGGTACGCGGTACCGCACGCGTGACTTGCGGCGACACGGTCAGCATCCTGTCCGAAAACCAGTCCACCTATATCCCGATCGGCACGCTGCACAGGCTGGAGAACCCGGGCAAGACACCGCTGGAAATCATCGAGGTCCAGTCGGGTGCCTATCTGGGCGAGGATGACATCGTCCGGTTCGAAGATAACTACGGGCGCGGTTAGCACTGCGGTATGGGAGCAGGCCTCGCTTGCCCGCTGCGCAGGCAAGGCGGGGACGAACCTAGCGGGGGAATTTGCTGTGAGCAAAATGTCATTTGCCGGCGTCGCGCCGGAGCGCATCGTGCCCGCGGGCGCGATGCTCGATCATATCGGCTGGATCCTTGCCGCTGGCCTGGCGGGTGCCGCGGTTGCGGCGCTGCTGGCGCTGTCGACACCGCGGCAGTTCCGCGCCGAGGCGCTGGTGCAGATTGGCGCCAGGGATGCCGCTACACAGGGGGTTGCGCGCGGTGCGAAGCCCGCCCCCTTCGATATCGGCTTGCTGAAGAGCCGGGCGATGGTCGGCCCGGTGGTGGAGAACCTGCATCTCGATATCTCCGCCGAGCCGTTACGGGCGCCGCTGCTGGGCAGCCTGGCGGCCCGCTTTGCGACACCGGGCAGGTTTGGCGCGCCCTGGCCGGCGAACCTTGGCTATGCATGGGGCGCGCAGCGGCTCGTGGTCGACAAGATGACCGTGCCGGAGCGCCTGTTCAACGAGCCGCTGATGTTCGAGGTCTTGCCGGAGCAACGCTTCGTGCTGCGCTCGGCGGATGCCGTTCTGCTTGAGGGCAAGGTCGACGAGCCTGCCACCGGCAACGGTGTGGAATTGCTGGTGACGCGCGTCGATGCGCTGCCCGGCACGCGCTTCACCATTACGCGGCACGACCTGGCGGCCATGGTCAGCACGATCGCCGGGGAGCTCAAGGTCAGCAGCGAGGAGGGCGAAGCCGGTACGGCGCGAATCACCTGGCAGAATCCCGACCCGAAACTGGCCGCGGCGCTGGTCAATGGTGTTGCCAATTCCTACATTTCGGGGCAGACCGCGCAGCGCAGCGACGACGCGGCCAGCACGCTGGCATTTCTCTCCAGCCAGCTGCCGCGCGTACAGGGCGAGCTTGAGCGCGCCGAAGCCGCGCTGACGCGTTACCGTTCGCGCTCCGGGTCGATGCAGCCCTCGCAGGACGCGCAGTCCTACCTCAATGGCAGCATCGACTACCAGAAGCAGATCGCCGCGCTGAAGATGGAACGTACCGGACTGCTGCAGCGCTTCACCACGGAATCCAACGAGGTACGCACCGTTGACAACAAGATTACCCAGATGATGCGTGAGCGCAAAGAGCTGGATGCGCGCATGCAGAATCTTTCGATGTCGGAGCGTGAGTCGGTGTCGCTCACGCGTGATGTCAAAGTGGCGGAGGACATGTACATGACCTTGCGCAACAAGGTCCAGGAACTGTCGCTGATTGTCTCGGACCACAGTAGTCAGGTCCGCGTCGTCGACAATGCGGTGGTGCCGATGTCGCCGGTGGGGCCCGGGCCCTGGCCGTTGACCGCCGGCGGTGGCCTGCTTGGCCTGTGCCTTGGCATTGCCTGCGTGAGCGTGCGCCAGCGCACGAAGCAGACCGTCGCCAGCGCCAACGAAGCGGAAGCGCTGCTCGGCATGCCCATGCTCGGGGACATTGCGTACAGCCGCGAGCAGCAAGAGCTGGAGCGTCTCATCGAGGCCAAGGTCCGCCTGGGTATTGCCGCTGGCTTCGCGGCGCCGGGCGCGGCTCGGCTGGAGGGGCCCGAGCCGGGGCAGGCACTGGAGGCGCTCGACGAATCCTATCCCGATTTCATCAAGCATTTGCTGCGCCAGGGTCTGCACGACCGCTATCTGCTGGCGCGAAGCGCCCCGCATTCCCTGGCCGTGGAGGGCCTGCGCAGCGTGCGCGCCGCGCTGCATTTCGGCTTGCGAAGCGCGGCCGATGGCGTGGTGGCCGTGACCAGCCCCGCACCGGGCGCGGGCAAGACCTTCGCCGCCATCAACCTGGCGGTGCTGTTTGCCGAAGCCGGCCAGCGTGTGCTGCTGATCGACGCCGACATGCGCCGGGGCAAGGTGGCGAGCTGGTTCGACCAGGGGGCTGAAGGCGGTCTGGCGGAGATACTGGCGGGCCAGCTCACGCTGGCTGCCGCCGTGCGTCCCACCGTCGTCAGCGGTTTGTCGATCCTGACTACGGGGGCGACGCCTCACAATCCCTCGGAACTGCTGATGCGTCCCGCCCTGGCGGAATGCCTGCGCCTGTGCGCTAGCCGCTTTGACCTTGTGATCGTCGATACGCCGCCGGTGATGGCCGTGGCCGACGCCACGCTGGTGGCGAATATTGCCGGTTCGACACTGGTTGTGGTGCGGGCGGACCAGACACCGCCGGATCAGGTCGAGGAGACGCTCAAGCGCCTGGCCCGTTCGCATGCGCGGCTTCTGGGCGGCATTCTGAACGGCGTGACGGCCCGCCGCAGCAACCGTGCCGAGTTCAACAGCATCAATCCCTATCTGGGCATGCCCGAGCCCGCGCCCAGCGTGCCAAAGCTGGAGCGCGCAGCCGGCGTGGAGCGGATGGCATAGTGCCTGGCGCTGGCGAGCGTACCCGTTTCTGCGTGGGCTTTGCCAGCGCCGCAATCGGAGGCGAAAGCAGCGCCCGGGCGGGCGCGAGCGGGGAGTCGGCATGAAGCGCGTCATATTGCATGGCTGTGCCGGCTGGCTTCACGGCGAGACCGGGAGAACCGGCGTGGTCCTCTGCGCGCCGGGCGGGCACGAAGCCATGTGGTCGCATCGCGCCTGGCGCCACCTGGCTGATGATATTGCCGCCGCGGGCCTGCCAGCGTTGCGCTTTGACTATCCGGGCAGCGGGGACTCGGGCGGCGGCGACGATGACCCCAGGTTCGTCGAGCAGGCCGTGGCGAGCATTGTCGCGGCCGCGGCACGGCTGCGCGAACTGGCCGGCGTCGAACGGGTAGTGCTTTGCGGCCTGCGCCTCGGGGCAACCCTTGCGGTGCTTGCGGCTGAAGCCATGGCTACCCACCACAGCACGGCTGCCGCTGGCCTGATCCTGCTGGCGCCCGCGACCAATGGCCGTACCTACCTGCGCGAGTTGCGGGCACTCCACGGCAACTGGCTGAGCAGGGCGATTCCCGATCTCGCCGTGGCGCCTGCGCAGGACGGCGCCCAGCAAGTCCTGGCATTCCGCCTTGTACCGGAAACCGTGGCCCGGATCGGCGCGTTGAACCTGGCGCGCCGGCGGGCTTGCCCGGCGCCGCGCGTGTTGATGCTGGATGCCTGGCCTGGCACGGCCTCGGCGGTGGCGTCGCTGGCGGCGAGCTACGAAGCGGCGGGAGTGCAAGTCGAACTTGGCGGGTTTGACGAATACCCCGCCATGATGCAGTCGGCCGAGTATGCCACCGTGCCCGAGCGGGCCTGGCGGAGACTGCTCGACTGGCTGCGGCCCGGCGCCGCGCCCGCACGGCTGCGGCCGCACCGCGGCGAACCGCGCGTCAGGCAGACACAGGGCTTGCAGGTGGATGGCGGCTTCGAACAGCCGGTCTGGCTGGGCGGGGGGCGCCTGTTCGGCATCCTTTGCGCGCCACGCGAGCGCCTGCCGGCCGGCACCGCGGTGATTTTCCCGAATACCGGTGGCAACCATCATGTTGGCGATGGCAGGATCTTCGTCACGCTGTCGCGCCAGCTCGCCCGCCTGGGCGTGGCTGCCTTGCGGCTCGACGTAGCCGCGCTTGGCGACAGCCCGGCAGCGGCAAGGCAGATGAGCATTCCTTCCATCTATTCGCCGCCGCCGTGCGCGGACGTATGCGCCGCGGTCGAGTGGATGCGAGCCCGGGGCTTCAGGCGCATCGTGCTTGCGGGCGTCTGCTCGGGCGCTTATCTCAGCTTGCACGCGGCGCTTGCCAACGCGGGTGTCAGTGGGCTGGTCATGGCGAATCTCGTCAAGTTCCGCTGGGATCTTGCGGACGACGCCGCGGCCGGAAGCAAGCTGCAATCGATACGAGGCTACCTCGTGGCGGCACGCAAGCCGGAAAACTGGCAGCGCCTGCTGAGCGGCGAGATTCACGCATGGCCGATTGTGTCGAGCCTGGCTGGCCGGGTCGCGCGCCGTGCCGCCGAGCGCCACGCCAGGTTGATGGCACGGCTGCGCGGCGCGGCCGACATCGCCACGGTCAGCGGTTTCGCCTGCCATGCCATGGGCGAGCTGAACCGGCGTGGCGTGTATACCGATTTTCTCTATGGCACGGGCGATCTCGGCCTGGAGGAAGCAGCGTTTTGCTTCGGGGGCGACATGAAGGCTCTCAGCGAGCTGGAGCGGGTGAAGCTGCACACGCTGCCGTGCCTGGACCATTCGCTGTTCCTGCCCGAGAGCCGCCAGGCATTCGCAGAGTTCCTGGTCCGGCACGTCATGCGGCACGAAGCCGAACTGGCGGCCGACACCGCGGCCACGGATGAATCGCCACAAGCGCCGCCCCTCGCGTCCGAGCCCGCCTACCGCACCGCGGGGCTGTTCAACTCCGCGAATCCATAGGGCTGCCGCGGCAGACCGCCTGGCGCTGCCGCGAGGGCTGGATTTCGTCCAGCCGGGAGCGCCGGAAGCCCTGTCCCCCAGTCATTGTTTTCGACTGCCATTGCGAGGCTTGTCTTGCGCACGGCCATCAAAGGAAAAGGGCCGATGCCCTCACGGCATCGGCCCTTTGCGCGTAGCGGCGGTTCAGGCGCGCTTGATGCGTGAGGTGCCGTACTGGTTGAGATAGCGATACTTGCCGAAGTGGTAGTGCGCCCTGTACCAGCGGCCATCGATACGCAGGCCGTTGAACAGTACCCCCTTGATCTCACCGCCGGCTTGCTGGATGGCCCTGTCCGCCGCCGTGATCTCGCCGACAGTGGTCTGGTCGGCGCGGGTCACCATGAAGACCGCGCCCGCCCTGGCTGCCAGGATGCCCGCGTCGGAAGCGGCAAGCACCGGGGGCGTGTCGATCAGCACAACGTCGTACTGTGCCTTCAAGGTATCGAGCAGGGTATCCAGTTGCTCGCTGAGCAGCAGGTCCGCCGGGTGCGGCGGCTCGGTGCCGGTCGGGATGACGTCCAGCCCAGGCAGGACCTGACGGCGGATCGCCTGGTTCAGCGGCGTGCCGGTCAACACCTCCGACAGGCCCGGGCTACGCGCCACGCCAAAGCGATGATTGAGACTGCCCCGGCGCAGGTCGGCGTCAACCAGCACGACGCGCTTGCCGCCGGAGGCCAGCACCGCCGCGAAGTTTGCGCAGACGAACGATTTGCCGACGCCCGGCGCCGGACCGGTGACCACCACGACGCGCGAGCGGCTGCCGGCCAGGGCAAACTGCAGGGCGGTGCGCAGGCTACGCAAGCTCTCGATGGCCGGGTCGCCGGGTTCCAGGTGAGCCAGCACATCGCAGCGCCCGCCGTCCTTGCCGCCCGCCTTCCTGGCGGCTTCCGGGCGTGCTTGTTGCGCACTGAAGGGGATGGTGGAGTACACCGTCAGTCCTGTCGACTTTTCCACCTCGTCGGCATCGCTGACGCCACCGTCGAGCAAGCGCCGCACGACAACCGCCAGCAGGCCCAGCAGCAAGCCCAGCACCAGCGCCACGCCGGCAATCATGCTGCGGTTGGGCCGCACGGGCTTGAGCGGTACCTCGGCGGTATCCACCAGGCGTGCCGTGCCGACCTTGCTTGCCTTCACCAGCCTGAGTTGCTGGGTGTCGTTCAGCAGCGACTGGTAGAGCTCGGTACTGACCTTGACATCACGCATGAGGCGCAACACGTTCTGCTCGACATCCGGCAGCTTCTGGATTTTCCCGGTCACGCCATTCAGTTGTGCATTCAGGCTGGCGATCTGGGAGTCCATGATCTCGATGGTCGGGTGATTGCTCGTGAAACGCGCAATCAGCTCCTGGCGCTTTTGCCTGAGTTCCTGCAGGCGCGTCTGGATTTGCACGGATTGGCCAAGGATGAGCTTCGACTCTTCGCTCAGATCGATGGTACCGCGCTGATTGCGCATCGCGTTGTAGCGCGACTCCGCGGTTTCCACCTGTTGCTTCAGCTGGGGCAGCTGACGATCGAGGAAAGCCAGGGATTTTTCGGCTTCCGCAGCCTTGCGGCGCACATTCTGCTCGACGTACTCCGCGCCGATTTCATTCAGGATGGCGGCCGTCTTCTCGGCGGAGTTGCCTTCGAGCGTCATGCCGATCACGCCGCTCTGCTTGCCGCGCTCCAGGATCATGAGGCTCTCCTGCAACTCCTCGATGGCCGCGGCGCGGGGTATTTGCTGCACGTAAAAGACGCTGCCAGGTCGGCCATCAAGCTCGCTGACCAACATGCTGACCTTGCCTTGCGGTGTGTCGATGGTTAGCGGCTGTCCCACGGTGCCGGTCGACTTGACATCGTTGCTGGCGAAGCTCACGCGGTACTGCTTGCCGCCCAGCGCGGTCAGCTGGATCGTCCTGTCGGCCAGCTTGGGCGGGACTTCGAGGCTCGCCACGCTGATGCTTTCCTGGCCCCAGGCAAAGCCGCCCCAGCCGAACAGCCCGGGCGTCGACAACTCCTTGTTGAAACTGGCGAAGGCTTGCCCAACGACGGGGAAGTAACGGGGCGAGGTCTTGATGTCGAGATGCAAACTGTCAATCGCCTTGCCCACCACCATGCGTGAGCGCAGCAACTCGATCTCCGCGGAGGCAGCCGGCTTGACGTCAAACACGGGCGTGACGTTTGCCGTCTGCTTGCCGGCAGCGCCAGCGCCGGCATTGCTGTCCTCGACCTGCACGACGATGTCCGCGCGATAGACCGGCTTGGCCAGCATCGCATAAACCAGCCCGGCGCAGATCACCCCCCCGGCGACGACGAGGAATGTGCGGCGATAGCGGACCAGCACATCGACATAGGACGTAAAGTCGATCGGCTTGCCGCCATCGTCCCACGTCTCCGGAGCCTGATTCCGCGAATTGACTATATTCATGACGCTTCCCCGTAGCTGTTTGCCGGCGTGATCGCTTGTATGTGAGCCGACCACGATTCAACCCCTTGCTTGATCAACCCCAACACGAGCACGAACATGCCTTGTGAGCCACCGTAGGGGTCTGGTACATCGACATGTGAGAACTCGCACAGCCTGTATGTCTTTCCGCGTGCCTGCGGGTAGAGCCGTTCCAGCTCGTCGCGTTGCTCGTTGTCCATCACCAGCACCAGGTCGGAGACGGCGATCAGTGATTCGTCGACGGTAACGGCGCGATGGGACTCCAGGGTGCAGCCCTCCATCGCCAGCAGGCTGGTGGCGCGCGGATCGGCGGTGGCGCCCACTGGCGGGTCGAGTCCGGCCGAGCGCACTCGGCAGTTGGGCAAGGCGCGCCGCAGCAGGCTCTCCGCCATCGGGCTGCGGCACCGGTTGCCCAGGCAAACGACCAGGATCGAGCGGATCATCGCCGTCTCCACTACGGACGAGCGATGCTTGCCGTGCCCACGACCGGCTGGATCAGCAGGCTCATGACCCGGCTCCAGCGCACCACCGCTTTTGCGTCGACATAGACCACGTCCTTGGGTTCGAGCTCGAAGCCCTCGGCAATGGCCAGCGCAATCGGCGAGGTCCCGTCCAGGTGGAACACCTTCGGTTCATCGGTGGCCGACTTGCGAATCACAAAGATCTGCTCGGCGTTGGCGGATCCGGGGTTGACGCCGCCCGCGTCTCCCAGCGCCTCGTTAAGCGACATGCGCCCGTTGCGCATCAGCAGCGAAACCGGCCGCACCACTTCACCGGTGACGAAGACCTTGCTGTCCTCGCGTTGCTCGACGCGCACGATGTCGCCGGAGCGCAGCATGATGCGTGCGGGATCTACTCCCTTGGCGAGCAGGGCAGGGATGTTGACGTACCAGCTCTGCTCCCCGCGCGTGACGCGCACGCGGCTGTTGTCGCCGGTCAGGTTCAATACGCCGCCGGCGCGGTTGAGCGCCTCCACCAGGGTCATCGGCGCGTCGTCGATGGCTTGCATGCCCGGCGTCTTCACCTCGCCGTCGACATAGATGCGCTGGCTGCGGAAGCCCAGCACGCGGACCGTCATCTGGGGATCCTTCACCACCCGCGACAGGATGCGCGCCATCTGGTCGCGCACATCGTTGGCGGTTTTCCCGGCCACCTTCAGCACGCCCGCATACGGGAACTGGATATCGCCCTGGGCGCTGACCACATAGCCGGGCACATTGGAGCCGCCGCTGGAGGTCGGAATCTCGAACGCGGCGCCGATGCTGTACGTCTGCGTCGGGAACACCAGTTCAGGGTGATCCCAGACCACCACCGAAATGATGTCTCCGGGACCGATCCGGTAAGGCTGCGGTGTCGCGTACAGTTCTTCCACACTTTGATTGGTCGGCCTGCTCTTGCCCTTCAGTTCACGAACCAGGTCCAGGGTGATCGGCGTCACGTCGACCTCGGCGTCCGACCCCATCGCGGTGGTAGAGGCCCGGGAACTCATCGTCATCCCTGGCGAGGCGGCAACGCAGGCTGCCAGCAAAGCGGAGGCGCCGAGCAAGGTCAGGCGCGAGAGAATCGTATTGCGAAGCGAAGCGCCGGTGCGGAATTCTGGCTCATCATTGCATGCGTTCACGGTATTCTCCATGCTTGTTCCAAACGGACATCGCAAGGCATGCCATGTCCACGGATGATCGCATCTTAGAAAGCCGCTCGTTCAGATTCGGTGCGCTGTCGCACACTGGCCGCGGGGTTGCGCCGCGTGGCCGGAATCGGGATGGAGTGTGGGCGGCCGCACGGATTGAGGCAGTAGCGTTGCGTAGCCTGCGTGCAGGGGCGTGTCATGGCTCGGGGTTGCCCTCGGGCCACGCCTTCTCCCTTCCTGCAACCCGGCTAGCGCTGGAGAAGACGATGCGAAGCTTGATCATCAACGCCGACGATTTCGGGTATGACGAAGACACCGTCAAGGCGACCATTTCCTGCTTCGAAGGCGGTCTTCTCACCAGCGCGACCATCCTGGCCGGGTGTCCCGCGTCCAGGCTGGCCTATGACTACGCCAGGCAGCATCGCAAGCAGCTGTCATTCGGCCTGCATTTCAATATCGTCGAAGGGCGGCTTGCAGCACAGGCTGGGAAGTCGTCCCTTTGCGGCGGCGACGGCATGCTTCGGCCGTGCAAGGCACAGCGGGTACGCGCCATGGCAGGCCTGCTCGCGGAGAAGGATATAAGAGAGGCGTTTCGCCAGCAGCTCACCGAATTGCGCGATCACGGCGTGCAGGTCACGCATGTCGACGGGCATGGGCATTTGCACAAGTACCCCGCGGTCATCCGCGCGATCAAACAGGAGATGTTGCAGGCTGGCATCAAATGGGCCCGCCGGCCGCAAAACTGCTATTTCCAGAAGAATGCGATACGCGGTGCCTTGAACGTATGGTTGCTGCATCACTTTTCCGGACTTCGGCATACCGATTACTACATCGCGGCGGACCCGCGCGAGCCCGGCTGGGCATTGCGGTTGCCGGCAATCCTGCGCGATGGCGTGACAGAGATGTCGGTTCATCCCGGCTTCGCCGAACCCTGGCGGCGGGACGAGTCCGCGCCGTTGCTCCAGCCCGCCGAACTGGCTGCGAAGCTCAAGAGCGCCGGCATCGCGCTGCGGCGCTATGGAGACTTATAGGACATCGCCCGCGCCCGAATTGATCGCCATGCCAACACGGCTCGTGTGGCACGCCGCTGCGCCATGGGGCCCGCCGCGCGCATTGTTTGCTGGCGCACATTTTTAGTTTCAACGGCATCCCGCACCATGGCGGAATCAGCGCCAGTGATGCGCGGCAGGCGAGCCGATCACGAGGAAATGAACGATGCAAGGAAAGGGAGCCACGGACGCCCAATCCGCTACGGCCGTTGAGTTCGGCGATGCCATGGCGAACGCGGAAGAGAAGCAGGATATGAGGTCGATCCGGCTCGCCGTGATGAGCTCCTTTGTCTCGAAGGGGTCCAGCGTTGCCTATCAGGTGATCAGCATCCCGCTGTTCGCGAGAGTGCTCAATCCTGAGGATTTCAGCGCGATCATGGTCTACTACGGCATCACGACCTGGCTGACCCTGGTGGCGATCGGCGTATGGCCGACGGTGTCGGCGCATGCCGCGGACAAACGCAAACAAGGCACACTGCCGGCCGTGGTGCTTGAGTCGGCACTATGGCTCAGCGCACTGCTTGGTGCGGTCATCGTGCTGGCGCTGGCGTTCCGGCCGGTGCTGGAGGGCAGCGGCGCCAAGCTGTTTTCGGCGGAGTATTTCAATCTGCTGGTTGCCGCATTGTGCTGCAATGCGCTGATCTTCGTATTCTCGCTCGGAGAGTCGGTCAACCAGGGACAAAACCGTCAGCATGTCAACAACCTCATTGGTGCCGCGTCCAACATCCTGAATGTCCTCTTCATCTACGTGGCGTCCCAGTCGGACGCCACGGCGGATGTGGTGTCCCTGTTCGTCGCCAGCCAATTGGGTTTCATCCTGGCAAAATTCGGCTGCTTCGCCAGTGTGCTGAAACGGGTTGGCTTGCCGCATGGGGTTCGTGCGCCGGGCCTGGCCAGGGAACTGATTGTGAATTCCAGGGCCTTCCTGCTGGCGCAACTCTCTGGCGCCTGCTTGCAGCAGGGCGCGGTGCTTCTGTGCTATGAGTCCGGACGCGCGCAGGATGCGGCCCTGCTTGCATTGATGTTCAGGGCCAACATGCTGCTGAGCAGCGCGGTATGGATGATCAACCAGCCGCTCTGGCCGATAGCCCATCGCCATCTTCTCGACGGGAATACACAGTGGCTCCTTGCGCTCTACAAGAAGCTGAGCCTGCTCTATACCGCCTACGGCGTCCTGGTGATTGCCGGGGCAGCGGTTCTCGGTGGTTATGTCATTACGTTCTGGACATCGTCCGAGTTTGTGATCTCAAATGCCACGGCATCGCTATGCGCGCTATATTTTGCGATCATCGTGTCAACGCAGGCGGGCATTCCGGTGTTAATGGGGGCTAAGGCGTTCGCAAGTCTGAGTAGGGTGGGCATGTCCGAGCTGATGGTTGCTGGCGTGCTGGGTGCGCTGCTTCTGCTCACGGGCAACATCAATTTCCAGTACGTTGTGATCGCGCTGATTGTCGCCAATTCAGTCACCACGCTATGGATGCTGCCAAGGGGCGCGCTACGGATTCTTCGTCAGCCTAGGTAACTGTACCGCGCTCGGCTGCGGCCGGCTCGTGCGCAGCCGAAACCCTGACGCCGGCGGGAAACCGGGAGAGCATGTCGTTGTCTGTCTGGAGACGTCCCGCAACCCGGGCCGCCCTTTCCTGATGGCAGCGATTATTTTTTTGCCGCTTTTTTTCAGGGTTCGAGATGACAAGAATCTCCGTCATATCCGTGAACTACAACAATCGCGATGGTCTGGCGCGCACCATGGACAGCGTGGCCAGTCAGCAACGCGTTGGGTTTGACCTGGAGTACCTTGTGATCGATGGCGGCTCGAAGGATGGGTCGGTCGAACTCATGCAGGCGCGACGGCAGGAAATCAATGTGTTGATCAGCGAGCCGGACGGCGGCATCTACGACGCCATGAACAAGGGCCTGTGCCATGCCACCGGGGACTGGGTCAACTTCATGAACTCGGGCGACTGTTTCGCGGATGAGTTCGCCCTGAAGAGAATCGCAGAGGCGGTCGGGGAAAAGCCGGAATGCCGTCTCGTGTATGGCGACAATATCAGCGTGCGTGGGCACGAGTCCGCGGATGTCGTCGATGTGCTGAAGGCCGGGATCATCCATGCCTGCCACCAGGCGATGGCATTCTGGATCTGCGATCTGCGGTATGACGAGCGCTGGCCGATCTACGCCGACCTGGACTTTGTGCTGCAGTACTACCTCCGCTTCTCCAAACAAGCGTTCTACTATCTCGGCGTGACGCTGTCGTCGACAGAGGAAAGCGGAATGAGCGCAGCGCACCCGCACCGTAAGCGGCTGGAGAAATTCGGAATCCTGCTGACCAGGCTCGGCCCGCTGGCGACGCTGCGCGCCCTTGGAAGCGCGGTGCTGCGCAAGTTCCTGTAGGAAGGACGATCCTTGTCGTGCCAGGCGCGATTCGGGGCGGCCGGGCGGATGACCGGCCTGCCGTGCTCAGGATACCCGCTCCGTGCGGCATGCCCGCGATCGCAGCGGAACTGGCTTTCCTTGGAATCTGTCGACTCGGAAAAATGAGTGCCCTCTCCGTCGTTTGATTCCGTATATCGGAATCTTCCTCAATCCATAGCCTCGATGAGCCTGCACGCTGCAGCGGAGATATCGAAATTTCGATCGAAACAGCGTCGCGCACTATTACGCATCGCTATCCAGTCCTCCCGGGGCAATAGCATCATGCGGATGATTGCCGAGCAGACCCCTTCTGCATCGTCCGAACTCACAATTCCTCCACCGCTACTCTGTATTTCTCGCCAAATATCTACCTGGTTGGTAATAATTACGGGTATTGAAGCGGCTAATGCCTCAGCAATGGCCAGGCCATAGTTCTCCTGGTGTGACGGCAATATAAAGGCATACGCGCTTGACAGGAGTCCCCACTTTTCATCGCCTTCGACTAATCCAGTGAAATGTATTCTCCCCAGGCCGGCGCCGGCGTCCGCGCGGACTCTCAATTCCTTGATATATTCCTCCGGCCCCGGGCCCGCGAAAACGAGTTCGATATCCTCCACGGAGGAGAGTGCTCTGGAGAATCCATCTATCAATATATCGCAGCCATTTTTTTCGTGCAGCCGACCGAGAAACAAGAGCCTTCTCGCATGAGTGCCGTTCGGTCTGTGCTGCGCCAGGGAGTCGGCGAGCTGCTCCAAATCTTTTGCGGAATTTTTAATTCCTGTCGGAACAATTTTTCCCTGGAATTTTGTAAATGGGAAAGCGGTGATTCCCTTTCTCTGTTCTTCGGGATTCGTGAAAAATATATCGTTGGCCGAATTTAGATTTTTGCATTCAAAGGCGAGCCAATATATTATTTTCTTTATGTATTTTAATGGGTATTTTTTGTTTATGATCGGGTCCAGCGTGCTGTGTGGAAAAACATAGTATGGGACGCCAAGCGATCTGCAAATATGCCCGGAAATGATGGAGTGCAATTGCCAAAGGCCGTGAATCAGCACTACATCGGCCGCGGCTGCACGCCGACTCAGTAGGTGCCAGAGATCTGAATAAAAACCGAACTTGGAATTTTTATCGACAACCGCCTCCCAGGAGATATCTGGCGGCCAATGGCGCGCTTCCTTGCTGCTATCGAGGGTTATGACGTTGCATGTATGCCCCATCGATTCAAGTTGAAGGCAGAACTGAGATACGTACGCCGAAACGTCTTCAGTGGCGGGATTGAGTGTTGGGGTAACATGAAGTATATTCATTTCACTACTCCGTCGCCGTCGCAGGCAGCATTGAAACAAGAAACTCCTCACTCATTCTTTGAATGTCGCTTTGACTATATCAATTCTCTTCACGTTCACGGATTGCATTCGGTATTTTTTTGCGAGTAGCAAGCAGCCAATAAATAGCCCTCTGACTCTCGGCCATAAGAGATCCATGTCTGATGATTTTTTCGCTCGCTCTCTCAGAGAGATGCAAGTAAGCTTTGTTATCTGGATGGCGGTCGAAAGATAATAGAGCGGAACAAATCCGATGGTTCTTGCCAGCGTCATCCCATTTGCAATTTTCGCGTATCGCGAAATAATCGGGCGGCTTGCACAGAAGCCGGAAATCATCTTCCTCAGGGTGACCGGGTTCATCCGGCGAGGATCGATCGCATGTACAATTTGCGCGCTATCCTGGTACCATCCGTCATAGCCCGCCAAATTAATTGCCAAGCATAGTTCCGTATCGTCGCCAGCCAATTGTGATTTCCCTGCTCTCCCGCTGAGAATGGGAACAAAACCAAAGCAATAGAGCCTGATGATAACGGCTGCTCGACAAGCCATTCCGGCGCCCCAGACTGGAGAGCCATGATCGAGGCGGCCGCTCTGATCGTATTGCCGTCCCACGGCATAGCTCGTGGCATGTACCTGAACATCGTCGGGAAATCGTGAGCCAGTGGGCAATCGCGTACTAACGCCGATCAGTCCGATATTTGGCTCATTTTCAAAGATCCGTATAATTTCCGGAAAATAATCCTCCGAGGGCAGGTTGTCATCATCGATAAAGCAGATGAATTCGCCGCGTGATGCCAAGACGCCCGTCCGCCTCGCATATGCCAATCCTTGTCGTCCTTCCTTGACAATTCTAAGTGCGGAACAATCAGGCTCATTCAACGCGAGCCTGGCAAGCATTTGAGTATTGTCGCTGGAATTATTGTCGACAACGATTATCTCCCACTGGTCTGCGGGCAGGCAAGATTGCGCCATATAGGCGCAATGCTTCAACGTCTGCGTGATCCGGTCTGCGGAATTGAAGCAGCAAATAATGATGGAGATCTTCATCTTGGAGCCAATTTTGGGATGTTTGATTTGTTCACCATCAGAATCATGCAAATGGCGATTCCTGTTTCCACAATCAGCCAATTCATCGCTGCGCCTTCGGCGCCGTTGGCGCGCAACATAATTGGAAGAAGGCAGACGCTCAGCAATGAGGCGACCGTATCCATCGCTGCCCAGGGCGCGCGTCAGCAACGGTATTGTCACCAACGGCAAGGCATAGGCCGCGATTTGAACAAGAAAGAGATATGAGGAAAGCCGAGCGAGAGACTTCGGCGCCTTTTCGGCTTGAATGAGCGGCATTAACAGTTACCCCAAAGCTCGGATTTGACGCTTCTCACAGGACGTTCAAATGCAAGGACGGTGCCGGCGCATAGTTTGGGCAATAGGTCAGGATCTAGTTGGGTGGAGGTGTCGATCGTGTCCACTGGGGAGCGTTGGTCGCGTTTCCCGTGGGCTGCCATTTCTACAGCCATCGCATCGAACACTGCACAACCGGCACGAACTTCCTATTGCTCTACACAAACGTACCGCGCCGCGGATGCTTGCACCGTTCGGCAAGCCACACATAGGCGGTTTGCAGTGGGTGCCATGGAGTCCAACTGCTATTGCAGCGCTAGCTCGCAGGGCTCTAGCCTTACCGCGCTTCATGCCCAGGCGTGCACGCCGTCTCGGCAGGCTTATCTACTCAACGAATTTCAGATTCAGGACCGTTAGCGTGCATGTTCAGCGTGGCATATCATCTGGACGATCTGACCCAGGGTTTCTCCCGCGTGCTCGCGATCGATCCGGAACTGGTCGCGCAGCGATGCCTGCAAGTGAGTGATTTGCGTAAGCTGGGGTTGTTGCTTGCGCAGGAACGCAAGCGCGCCAGCTACGAAGTCGGCTCCCTGGGCGACTACGAGTCCGCCGTCGCCGCGAATCATCGAGGCAATGCAGCCGCGGTCGTTGGCGATGACCGGAATGCCATAGCTATGGGCTTCAAGCACGGTAAGCGGAGAGGCCTCGTTCGCATATGTACTGGGGAACACCAGCACGTCGATGCCGCAAAAGAACTGATGCTTGGCTTCGCCATGTACCGCGCCGACGTAGCGGGCGGCGGGTGTCCGGGCGAGCTCCGCGTTGAAATCCGCAAGGATTTCCTGCGCGACAGGCCCGGCGATGCGCGCATCGATGTCCAGGTTCAGTTCCTGGGCGCGTTGCACCAGGGCAAAGAAGGTGAAGATGCCCTTGGCCGTGGTGATATTCGAAAGAAAGCCGATCGTGAGCTTGTGGCGCTGCGATGGCTGGGGGACATCCTCCTGCTCGAAGTCAACCAGGCTCGAATTGGGCAGAACGCGTACCTGCGTGGCGGGCAGGCCGTATATCTGCATCAGCTTCTCGCCCATGCCGTCGCACAGCGCAAGATGCGTGGCCCCCGGCGCGCACCATAGCAGCGCGCGCGTGTACCAGCGCGCCCTGCTGATGTAGGCAAAGCTGTGGTGATGGATGAAGATCCTCAAGCCAAAGAGATGTGCCGTGAGTGCAAAGGGGATATCGAGCATTTGCCCGAGCCCGCCTGATATGCCCATGTAGAAAGAGCGGGGCCGCTGCGACAGGCAGGCGTACAGGAGCCGGATCCAGAGCATGAACCGCCGGCAGAGGCTACCTGCCAGCGCGAGCTTGCCGGTGCCCGCCCAGCCAGTGTCCAGCGTGATGACGCTGGCCTGCTTGCGCAAGTGTTCCAGCATGCGCAGGCAGGCCGCGGAATAGCCATGCACGGGCGGTGGCAGTGGACCCAGGAAGATAACTCGATTGGACATGCTGTTCCTCAGCATCGATAGCCTTGTGTTTCCGTGGCGTGCCTGGCGCCGCTGTTGCGGCTTTTGCCGAGGTGCGCCTGCTCGGGCCGCGGCACCACGCGGCGTAGCCCGCCGGTGCGTTGCGCGGCAACGTTCAGCGTCGTGCCTCCTCAAGGATCGTGATGCACCCGTCCACGATGGTGCGTCCAGCCGCCGCCGGCGTGAACTCTCCAATGACTTCCAGGCACCTGCGGGCCGTGACTTCGACATCGCTAAAGATCCGTACCGCCTGCCCAAGGGCGCCGGCAAGTGCCTGGATGTCGCGAACCGGAAACGTCAGGCCGGTCTCTCCTTCCAGCACCAGTTCCGGAATACAGCCGCAATGATCGCTGACCACCGCGGGGCAGCCATAGCTCAATGCCTCGTTGACCACCAGGCCCCACGCCTCGCTATGGCTTGGCAGCACGAGGCACGTGGCACGGCCATACTCCGCGGCCAGCTTGTCAATGGCCATCGGGCCAAGAAACTCCGTTGCCGCTGTCACGCCGAGTTCGCCGGCGAGCCGGTCCAGCGATGGCCTGTCATCACACGGGCCGGCCAGGACCAGGGTGGCGAGCGGATGCTCGCGCAGGACCAGGGCAAAGGCGCGCAGAAGGTCCTTGACCCCCTTTTTTTCCGAGATTCGTCCGACAAAGAGGAACCTGGGCGACGAAGGCGATGGCGCCAGTTCCAGGCGACGCTTCTCTGCGTGTTCCGGGCGGTACCCATGTGGCAGGGCCGCCGCCTGGCAACGGTCGAATACCCGCGACGGCTCGGCCCCTAGCGACACGGCGTAGGCGTAGCCGCGCTGTCCGTAGACGAATACGCCGTCGCAGTGTCGGAAGAAGAATACCTTCAGGCGATGCTTGATCGGATTGCTAGGCTGATCCATGGCCGTGGCGTCGCAGAAGACGGCGCGCCGTTTGCCGCGCACCATGCAAGCAAGCAGCATGGCCCAGTACTCGATCAGGTGATATCCGGGCATCACCACGATGTCAGCCGGCGAGCGCCACACCTCCTGCACCAGCCGCAGGCAGAGCTTCCAGCGGGGGATCGCTTCATAGGGGAGGTCGAACAGCACTCGATGCGGATACTTGTGATAGCTCGCGTCGACGTTACTCATTGACGTGCGGCCGCCGTCAGTCGGTACTACGTGAGAAAAGCGCACGCTCCGGCCAAGCTGGCGTGCATGCGAGAACGCCTCGCTGAAGACCGCGCCCTTGTATTTGGGCCATAGCATGTTGTGATAGATGTCGATCATCCTGCCTGCCTCTCAGTTCCCTCAGCCTCGGATATCCACTTGCAACGCGAGTGGCGCCAACTCCGGAATGGCGGTTTGACGCCAATGTACGGCTGCCATGCTGTCGGCACCGTTTGCTAGCACACAGATTCAGCGCGGCTTCGGGGCGGAACGCGGGCCGCGCATCTGCATCGACGACGGCTGCGGCGTGGCGCGCGCCAGCTGCGGCATGACGCGGAACCGACTCGCGTGGCGAGTCACTGCTCGACGTTGGCGATGGCGGTAGCGCGGTGTCGCCGCCGCGGTCCAGGGGCCACGGCGGCATTCGGGAGTCGATCAGCGAGACCGACGCTGCTCAGGATGTGACCGGGTGTGCCGGCAGCGAGTCAATGCGCGCTCGCGCGCGCTTTCGGCGGTAACGCATCACACGGTCTACCGCAAAGAAGGCCAGCGCCGCGCCCGAGCCGTAGGCGACGGCGACCATCAACGCACCGCGCAGCAGGAAGATCAGATAGAGGGAAAAATAGATTCCCGCGGCCTGCGCCAGAGGATTGTCCGAGTAGCAGAACTTATCAAGCAAGCGCGTTACCCATGCAAGCGCCACCGCTGCGATGACGACGCCAAACACGGAGAGGTCGACATAGGCTTCCGCGACCAGAGGTGCCGACAAGTTGTCGAAATCCATCTGGTAGTTTGTTGACAAGTACTGTCCGATTACGATGCCCGTGGCCAGCGGTTTGGTTTCCCAGAGGGTGTGTGGAACAAAGAACAGGAACGTGCCAAGCAGCTGCCTGCCCAATTGAATTCCCTGGCGGTCAACGAGCTCCACCATGGTGTGGAGATTCGCCCAGGCATCATAGTGCAACTGAAGAAAGTGGGAGAAGTAGAGATCGGGATCGAGTATAGCCTTGAGATCCCAGGACTCCACTTGATTGTGCGTGAAGGCCGAAGACAAGGGGAAGAACACCCCCATCAGAAGCAGGAGCACGGTGATCTGGACGCGTGACGTGCGGGCCAGCCCGGGAACCAGCAGAAACAGCAGCCCCAAATAGACCGGACCGAGCGTATTGCGTTTCTCGATTGCGGGGTTCAGGTTCACCAGTACACAGGCGAGGAAGAAGAGGAAGAAAAGAATCCAGACCGGTTCCTTCAGAAAGCGGGTCCGCTTTGCCGCGACAATCATGAACAACATCGGCACCGGGATGAAGCAGAAGAACTTTTGCTCGAGGAGGTAGGCGGGCGATGATTCGAACGTCCCCAGCGTGACCAGTTCGATGGACCGCGTTGACAAGTAGACGGTAAGAAGGCCAACCGGTACCAGCAAGAGCGCTCGACGCACCGATAGCCGGGTGGAGGGATGGCGCGTCGGCGGACGAACGGAATGGCGCCTTGTGCGGATGAGGATGTAACGCCTGGCGAGCAGGTAGCTCAGCACGAAGGTCATGCAAAGCAGGTTCGTGATGACGGCGTACGTCTCGTTGAGAACCGAGGTGTTGACAAGGTTCTCCTCTAGCAAGGCCAGTTGGACATTCGGCGCAAGGAGCAGAAACATCAACTCGAAAAGCAGAACGGCCGCGTCCGCCATCGACGGGAGCCGCTCATTGTTGTGCATCACCCAGTGTGCGGCGATGACGGCCGCCAGCATGAACGACGAAGCCAGCAACGTGGGCGTGCTGACGTGCGACACGGAATGGCAGATGCTGACCAGCGAGACGATCAGCGCGATCATTACCATGTCCCACACCGCGTTGAGCGGGATACGCATGTGCTGACTCCTCTCACTATTTCAAGGCAGACCGCCGGGCAGCCTGCTCGCGGATGGGAGGGACAAAGCCGGCATGTTGTCCGGCGGGCCGTAGGCAGCGCCCCGCGTCCCCTGGCCTGCGGGCGTTCTCCCGATGAAGCGCCTGGGGCGCCTCGCCCCAGGCCTTCGCAATGGTCCCAAGTGTTGCCTTTGGTGCGGGAGGGCGTATGTTCGGCAGGACACACCAGCCATCATTTGGCTGGCGGGGGCGTCGCCTTACCCCGGCGCGGCGCGGTCTGCGAACTCACGCCTGGCCACGCAGAGCAGGCTCAGCGCAGCGGCTCGGGATTTGGGGTCGATGCCGGATAGTCTTTGCGCCACCCTGATTTTCAGCGGCTGGCGGCCCATGACACCGTCCAGGCTTTCCTTGCCCACATAGTGGTTGTGCGGATAGATGTCGATGCGGAACCGGAGGCCTTCCAGCGTGGAGCGGAGTAGTTGCTCGGAAATGCCGTCGCCCGGCCTGTGATGCAACTCCGTTGCCTGCGCCCAGGACTGCTCATCGTCCTCGGCGCAATGCCCCCCGCGCTTGAGCCAGCGGTAGATTGGCAGGCGCAGGTTCCAGAGGATCAACGCCAGGCCGCGAAAGTCCCAGGCGGACTGCTGGGGATCATGGTCTAGGATCAGCGTGCCGCCGGGCCGCACGAGGCGTGCCGCCTCCCTGAGCACCGTTGGCATGTCATCGCAATGGTGCAGCGACCCATTGATGGCAACGATATCCGCCACCCTCGACCTTAACGGCAGATTGTGCGCGTCCGCCAGCAGTGGCACGTAGCCGACCCTGGCAGCGTGCACAAGGCTTCCGTGCGCGATATCGACGCCAATTGCGATGCGCGGCCGACCTCCCAGCGTGGCGAGTAAATTCCCCGGACCGCAACCGATGTCGATCAGCACCTTTCCATCCAGCGTACCCACGGCGGCATGCCAGCGCTCGCGCAGTTCCGGGTAGCGGTGTACGGCTGCAAGCCAGTCCTCCATCCACCGGGGATGGCTGAAATAGTGTGCGTTCGCCTTCATGCCAGCGCTTGCGTGCGGAATATCCACCGCAGGGATCATTGTGCCGCGCAGCATGGTGTTGGCGGCGAGGTAGGGGCGGAGCTGCTCGAAATAGGGTTTGACGGCGGTGCCCGCACCTTCGTCATCGCGATGGCCTGGCGACCAAGTGAATTCGGACGGCTCCCTTTTTGCCAGTGTGCTGCTGTCCGTCGGGTGGGCGATATCTGGATAGGATAGGGTATTCATCGGCGGGGTCGAGTCCATGAAAATAACGATTTTCAGATACCTGTCCCACGGCGAGATACGCGCAAAAGAAGTCCGCCACAGGCCTGGTTGCCTGTGGTTGCCGAGAAAACAGATGAAAGTCGGCATCCCCGGTCTGAGTTCGCGGCTTATGCCGTTCACCCCGATGCCATTGCGGACCAATATCAACTGAGTCGGCATGGCATTGTGTTGCAACGACGCAAGCTTGCGCTTGGCCATCGCGGAATGTCAGGCGACGATTGATTTGCTGGCTTTTGTAGCGGCTCTGGAATTACCCTGGCCAGTAAAGAATGTAGCAGTGCAGCATTTCTTCAGGCAAGAACTATGTCTTGCCGATACTGTGTGGGAGCGCACAGATGGATTGAACCGGTCCGTGCGTCCGGGGGGCGCCCATGCGGGTCCCGGGCGACGACGGCAGGCCGCGGCATTCCATTGGCTCGGTAACGAGATTGCCGGCCGCGCGACACCGCATGGGAATGACGGCAAAAGGCGCGGGCTAAGCCGCGCTTTCCACGAACTTCAGAACCGGTTCCGGCAGTCGTGGCTTGATCGGACGGCACGGGCTGCCTACGCAGACCATCTTTGCCGGCATGTCTTCAAACACCGCGCTACGGGCACCGATGACGGCTCCGTGGCCGATGGTGACACCGGGTGCGATGAAGACGTGGCAGGCAACCCACGCCTCGTCTTCCACCCGGATCGTGCGGGAGCGAATCGGGAAGTCCGGCAAGCGGTAGTCGTGGTCGCCCCCGCAGAGGTAGCTGTGCTGAGAGATCACGGTGTTGCTTCCGATGATGATCTCGCCCAGGGAATAGAGCTCCACATCGTCACCGATCCAGGAATGGTCGCCGATCGTTATCTTCCACGGATAGGTGATGCGCACGGTGGAACGGATGATGACCTCCTTGCCCACCCGCGCGCCGAAGAGCCTTAGCAACCATCGCCGGAAGCCGTCGGCACGGCGGAGCGAGTGGCGGAACAGCGTCGCTTCGACGATCCACCACAGCTGTACGATAAACGCTGAGCGTCCCCGGAAGCCCTCTGGCATTTTGAACGATGACAGATCTTGCATCATGTCGGTCTCCTCGGGCCATCGCGTGGCAACAGGTCGCACCGCTGGCCTCTTACGTTATGGGAACTGCCTCGGTCTGCGCGGGGCCCAGCAGGCCGCTGGCTAACGCGTCCTCGTAGGCCCCGCGCAGACCGGTTGCCAGGTTGACGCGCGGATTCCAGCCGGTTTGCGCCAGTGCATTCCAGTCAAGCCGCTTGCGCGGCGTGCCATCCGGCTTGGTCGCGTCAAAACGGATTTCACCGCGGTAGCCGGTCGCCCGGGCCACCTCCATCGCGAGTTCGCGGATCGTGAGTTCATCGCCACTGCCGATATTGAGGATCCCCGTGGGCGCGGCGCAGGCCTGATAGGCATCCTTGGACATTGCCATCACGTGGCGGCAGCCTTCGGCCAGGTCGTCAGCGTGGAGAAACTCCCGCATTGGCGTGCCGCTGCCCCAGACCGCCACCGTGGCGGCGCCGGCGATCCGCGCCTCATGAAACCGCCGGATCAAGCCCGGTATCACGTGGCTGTTTTCGGCATGGTAGTTGTCGCCGGGACCATACAGGTTGGTGGGCATGACGCAGCGATAGTCGGTGCCATATTGCCGGTTATAGCTGTCGCACATGGCAATGCCGGCGATCTTGGCAATGGCGTAAGGCGCGTTGGTGGGCTCCAGCGCGCCTGTCATCAGCTCGGTCTCCCTGATCGGCTGGGTGGCCAGCCTGGGGTAGATGCAGCTCGAGCCGAGGAACAGCAAGCGCTCGACATGGCTGCGCCAGGCCTCGTGAATGACATTGGCCGCGATCATCAGGTTTTGCTGGATGAACTCCGCCGGGTAAGTGTTGTTGGCGTGGATACCGCCGACCCGTGCCGCGCCGAGGTAGACCTGCCCGATGCCTTCGGTGGCAAAGAACTCGCGCACCTGTTGCTGGTCGGTCAGGTCGAGTTCCGCGTGGGAGCGGGTGACGATGTCGGTTTCGCCGGCAGCGCGCAGGGCCCGGACGATGGCGGATCCCACCATGCCGCGGTGGCCCGCCACGAAGATACGCCGTGTGTTCCTATTCATGATGATTGTAGGCACGGAAGCCGGCCATCCTGACCAGGGCATCGCGGCGCGCCGCGGAGAAGTCTGACTCGGTCATCTCGCGCACCAGTTCTTCGAAGCCGATGCGCGGCGACCAGCCCAGCCGTTCGCGCGCGCGGGTGGCGTCGCCCAGAAGGGTTTCCACTTCCGTCGGGCGGAAGTAGCGTGGGTCCACGCGTACGATCACGTCTCCGGCCTTGCAATGCGAGGACAGCTCCGGCCGGCTCTTGTCGACATGCGCGATCACGCCGACTTCGTCCACGCCTTCGCCTTCGAAACGCACGGTAATGCCGAGTCCGGCCGCGGAGCGCTCGACAAATTCGCGTACGCTATGCTGCTCGCCGCTGGCAATCACAAAGTCCTCCGCCACGGCTTGCTGCAGCATCAGCCACTGCATTTCCACGTAGTCGCGCGCATGGCCCCAGTCACGAAGCGCCGAGAGATTCCCCAGGTACAGCGTGTCCTGCAGGCCGAGCGCAATGCGGGCGATCGCGCGCGTGATCTTGCGGGTCACGAAGGTCTCTCCGCGTACCGGGCTCTCATGATTGAACAGGATGCCATTGCAGGCATACATGCCATACGCCTCGCGATAGTTGACGGTGATCCAGTAGGCGTACAGCTTGGCCGCCGCGTAGGGGCTGCGTGGATAGAAGGGCGTGGTCTCCTTCTGAGGAATCTCCTGCACCAGGCCGTACAGTTCGGAGGTGGACGCCTGGTAGAAGCGAGTCTGTTTTTCCAGCCCCAGGATCCGAACGGCTTCGAGCAGACGCAGTGTGCCGAGCGCGTCCGTGTTGGCGGTGTACTCCGGTTCCTCGAACGAGACCTGCACATGGCTTTGCGCCGCCAGATTATAGATCTCGTCCGGTTGCGACTGCTGCACCACGCGGACCAGGCTGGCCGTGTCGGTCATATCGCCATGATGCAGTACCAGACGGCGGTCTTCTGCCTGCGGATGCTCATAGAGGTGATCGATGCGGTCGGTGTTGAACAGCGAACTGCGCCGTTTAATGCCGTGCACTTCATAACCCTTGTTGAGCAGGAACTCGCACAGATACGAGCCATCCTGGCCGGTGATACCGGTAATCAGCGCGCGCCGCCGGCGCGCATCCCGTGGCGAGCCTTGTGCTTTGTCCTGGCTGCTTGCCGCCACATGACCGAGAGGTTCCACTTCGTTTGCGCCCATAGCGTTCCGATGTCCGATGAGTGTGATTCTTGCCAAGCAACCCAAAGCGCGCCGGGCGGCGAGCCGGATCTCGGCACGATGCCAGGGCGACCTGCCGTGCCGCGTGCAATGCGGACGAGGGCCGGTTTTTGGACTGTACTGCCGGTGTGCACGGATAACCGTTTGCTAGCACACATAGTGCGGTGCCGCATTTGGCCGGTGCGGGAACAGCCTGCCGCAGGCGTGCGCAGAAACGGGTACGCAAGGGCCGCCGCGGCCAGCGGCCTCAGCCTTGCGTCAGGTTTGCGCCGATGTCGCCCGATGTGGTGGCAATACCAGCGCGGGCGGGACTGCGCAGATGGTTCCACAACGACCGGGCTGTGGCGCAAAACGCGGTCGCGCCACGCAGTCCGGATCGATGCAGGTTGGATGCGAGACTGTGCGTCAGTGCCAGCAGCAGGAAGATCCCGGCTTTTACCCGGCGGTGCTGGTAGTGGCTGTAGCGGTGGAGCGTCGCATAGATGCGGGAGGCTTCGGCCAGGTGGCCGGCGTCGAGGGGTTCGGCGCCGGGGATATGCTGGTTGGCGGCGCTCGGCAGCCACTCGATACGGCACCCGCCGTCGAGCACGACATGGCTGGCCAGGTCGATCACGTCATAGCCACCGGCCAGCCTCTCGTCGAATGCGACATGCCGGAACAGTTCGGATGGAAACACCGTGCTGTGCAGCATCACCGAGCAAAGGCGCTCGCCGTGGCAATAGTTCAGCGAAGGGTACCCCAGGAATGAACTCTTCTTCGGCTTGCACTTCTGCCCGTCGCTCAGGCTGGGGCCGGTGACGATCAGTGGTGTGGCGGCGCCGGTGCCGCCGCGGCGATAGACATCGTCATCCGCGATCCGTTCGGCCACCTGCTGCAGGAACGTCTGACCAAGCACCGTCTCGTCGTCGATGAACAGCACGTGGGAGCCCGTGATGACCGGGAGCATGCGATTGCGGTTGGCGGCATTCCCGCGTCGCGGCCCTTCCAGGTATCTCACCGCAGGAAACTCGGCGCGCATCATCTGGCGCGTGTCATAGTTCGTGCTGTCGTCGGATACCAGTAGCTGGTGCGGCGGCACTGAGGACGCAAGCGCGGAATGCAGCGCGCGACGCAGACCGGCCGGATGATTCCGGGTGCAGATGCAGAGCGAGAAGCTCGGCAGGGATGTGCTGGCTGGCATGATGCCCTCCATGGCAGGTACTTGGCGGGCCGATCGATTCGCGGCAACGCACGCCATGGCCGGTGCAGGTTTGCCATGGACCGGTTGCGTTTGCCGATTTCCTCGCCGAGCGGTTCTCAGAGGCGGCGTGCTGTCTCCGCCGTCGCGGCGTCAGGCGCCGCGATGGCCGGCGACGCGCGCTGCTGGCGCGGCCGCCGTATCATTGGCGTCGTCAGAGCGCGGCGCTGCCGGCACTGTGCGCCTCGGTGCGCCGGGCGCTTGCCGACGCCATGGTGGTCACGCGCTCGTCGCCGCTGACCCAATCCAGCGTCGCGCCGCGCTGCAGGGCGGCATAGACAGCCTCGCCCTTGTTGCGGACCTTGAGCCGCTGGTACAGCGTGCAGGCGTGGCTCTTGACTGTCGCCACCGAGATATTGAGCATGCGGCTGACCGTCTTGATCGGATGGCCGCGTGCGAGCAGTACCAGTACCTCATACTGGCGCGGCGTGATCTTGAGCATTTCCGCTTCGTCGTAACTGGGCTCCGCGTCGTCGGTGCGGGACGACAGCGATTGCGCGCTGGCCAGCGCGCTGCGCAGTGCCGAGCGCGGTGTAGCGGCACATGCGGCGACCGCGTGCGGATCGGCCTGCACGGCGACAGCCAGCGGCAGGGGCGCTGCCGATGCGAGCGAAGCCGTTGCCGGCAGGGCTGAGCGCGATGCGGCAGGGGCCGCTCCCACACCCGGCTCGGTGGCGAGCAGCAGGCCATGGCTACCCGAAGCCGCCATCCGGATGGCGGCTTCGATTACCGGCAACGATGCCGACTTGGGCAGGCAGCCGCAGATATTGCGCGCACTGTCGGCGGAAGGTACCCACAGCGGGAGTGCGTCGGCCAGCACCAGGATGCGCTTGGGCGCGATCAGTTCGCGTACGCGGTCCAGTTGCTGCCAGCCGGAAACGGTATCGGCGGGCATGCCGAACACCATCAGGTCGGCGTTGCGATGACTACCATCAAGGTGGGCGATGTCGGTGGGCGAGAGGTTGACGACGTGCCCGGTACCGTGGATGTTCTCGAGCATTTGAAACAGCCCGAGACTGAGCAAAGGATGCTCCTCTATCAGCAACGCGTTCATGCTTTTATGACTCCCCGTTAATCGGAGCAGGGAGTGCGGGACGCTTTTGCGTTACGGAATGCCAGCCTGCATGGCGCACGCTGGCGGCGCCTGCAAAGTACGCTGTAACCCCGTGCTTCCGTGCTGCATTGTGCTCCGTTTTGGGTGGAACTATGTCAGCGCAGCCAGAAGAAGGACCCGAACCCTACCCCGAGAAATCTCGCCCCATAACAGGCTTAAAATCATCTTATGGGCTGGTTGGAGGGAATGCAAGCGCTCCTTTCTCAACCTGTCAAAAGGATGGTTGAGAGAGTTTTTACAATCCGGAAAGCGTTGATGGGACTGGCTTGGCGGTGTTAGTCAAGCGTCATTCAAATAGCTCCGGACCGAGTTTCAGAGGTGAAACAAATCGTTTTGCGAAAGTTTCAGCGGTGAAACGGATACTCTCGCCGGGAGGTCCACTTTCGACTTTATTTCACCCTTTCGGGGGTTGGCTGAATATCACCTGATACCGCTTTGCTCCACTATTGAAACTTGGCTTGCGGGCGTAATTTTTCTGGTCTTGCGCCAATGGCTGGGAGGATGGCCAATTAGGACTAATGCAAAAGGATGAGTCCGGTTTCCTACCTCTGGACGAGTGGCGGAGGTCTGATGGACGGCCGGCGGATTTGCTACCGACTCGCAGGGGAGAACGTCGGGGGCTGCTCTGGTAAATGTGGTTCGGAAGGCCCGGCAACCCGGGCCGGCGAGGCGGGGTGAAGCGTGCCGCCGCCGGGACGTACGAAAGCGCACTTGTCCCGGCGTACCGGCAGGCACTTTCCGTGGAAGGACGTGAACGCCGGAGCGGCGCGCGCTATTCGCCGCCCAGCCCGACCGCCTTGGCCGCGCCCGCGGGGTGGTGGCTGACCAGCGCGAACAGTGCGCTTTCCAGGTCGCCCAGCACCATTTCGCGATCCAGGTGCTGTTCGGCCCAGCGGCGGCCGGCGCCACCCAGATGCGCGCGCACCGCGGGTTGCGCGGCCAGCGAGTCGATGGCGTCGGCGAGCGCGGAGGCGTCGCCGGGTGGCACCAGCACGCCGCATTGGGCGACCACGCGGCCAAGTTCGGTTTCCGGCTCCGCAGTGGCGACGACCGGGCGAGCGCTTGCCAGCATGCCGGTCAGCTTCGACGGCATGACCAGATCGGCGGCGCCGGCGCGCTGCGGCAGCAGGTGGATATCGGCGGCGGCCAGCAGCGACGCGAACATCCCGGCCGGTTGCAAGGGCAGGAAGCGCACCCGTGGCAGCCCCGCGCAGGCGGCTTCGAGCCCCGCCCGCCCGGCACCGTCGCCGCAGAAGATGAAGTGCAACCGCTCGTGGCCCGCCAGCAGGCGTGCCGCTTCGGCCATGACGTCCAGGCCCTGCTTGGCCCCCATGTTGCCGGAATACAGTGCCACTATGGCCTCGCCAGGGATTTGCAGCGCACGCCGGGCCATCGCGGCGTTGCCGGCGCCGATTTCCTGCAGGTTGATCCAGTTGGGCAGCAGTGCCGTACGCACTGCTTGCGTACCCTTGCCGCACGCCAGCGAGACCATGGCTTGCGAGATCGACGAGACCCGGTCGAAGCGCGACATCAGTTGATGCTCCACGCGCAGTGCCAGGCGGCGCAGCCAGGGCCGGCGCAGCAGCCCCAGCGCGAAGGCCGCGTCCACTTCGTAGTCCTGCACGTGCAACCAGGTCTTGCAGCCGCTCAAACGGGCGAAGAGCAACGCACCCGGCGCGCACATCAGGGGTGGTTCCACCACAAACAGCACGTCCGGGCGCCAGCGTAGCTGCCACATGACGCTGGGCAGGCTGGACAAGGCAAAGCTCGCCAGGTGCAGCAGCCGCGTGATCCCGCCGGGCCGCCGCGGCACCCAGACCGGCGCGCGAAACACCGCCACCGGGCCGCGTTGCTCGCGGCGGTACTGCCACGCGCGATAACCCTCTCCGACACGCCAGGCCGGATAGTACGGCGGCGCGGTGACGACGCGTACTTCATGTCCGCGTGCGGCCAGCCATTCGGCCTGCTCGCAGGTGTACTTGCCGATGCCGGTCAGTTCCGGCGCGTAGTTGAGGCAGTACATCAGTATCTTCATGGTATCGGGTTGCCTCGGTGCTCGGGTTCGGTGCGCACTTATTCCTCGGCAGCCATGATCCGCATGCAGCCGGCGGCGATGGCCCTGCCCGCCGATGCGGGCGTGTCTTCCAGCGCGATCGCCTGGCAACGGGCGGCGGTAGCGGCGGCATCGCCGAATTGCCTGGGCACTTGCGCAAGGCTTCCCGCCAGCGCGGCGGTATCGCCGGCCTTGAAGTACAGGCCGGTAACGCCATCGCGGACCAGTTCGCCGGCATCGTCGTTGTTGACGCTGACCACCACCGGGCAGCCGTAGCTCAATGCTTCGCGCACCAGCGGATGCCAGCGCTGGGCCGCATCGGGCAGTACCAGGCAGCTCGCCTTGCGATATTCGGTCGCGAAATCCGGTTGCGCCATCGTGCCCAGGAAGCGTACCGATGCGCCCAGCCCCAGCGCGTTGGCCGTGGCGCGCAGCCGCCCGTAGCCCGGGCCGGTGCCGACCAGCGACAGCGTGGCGGCCGGCCACGTTTGTCTCGCGGCGGCGAAGGCGCGTAGCAGCAGCAGCAAGGCCGGTGCGTGCGTGAGCGTGCCGATGTGCAGGAAATTTGGCGCATGTGGCGCTGGCGCATGCTCGATGCGCTCGCGCAGCGCGGTGCCGGCATCGAACCGGTCCGGCAGTACCGCGGGCGGGCGGCAGGCGAAGATCCTGCGCGGCGGCACATCGGCGGCGATGGCGCGCGCGCACCCGCGCTCGCTGCCGACGAAGACGCCATGGCAATGGCGCAGCAGCACCGCGTCGGCCAGCGCGCCGAAACGGCCGGGCATGCTGGCAAAGGCAGCGCCGTGGAAGAAGGCAGCGCGCCGCCGTCCCAGTACCATGCTGGCCAGCAACATGGCCCAGTTGTCCAGCCGGCTCTGACCGGCCAGTACCACCAGCGCGCCGGGACTGAGTGTGATGGCACGCACCAGTTGCAGGCGCCGCCGCCAGGTTCCGGCTTCCGCGCTGCCGGTGGGAAAGACCACCTGGCCCGGCCATAGCGCGCCAGTGCTTGTTGCCGGGCCGTTCGCCGCGGCGAGCGGGGACGGGTCACGTTTTGCGAAATGGCGAAGCAGTGGTTTCATGTCAGGCCTCCCCAGGTTGCGCCGGTGCCGTGCCGTGGGCCAGCGTGCCGCTTTGCAATGCATCGAGGTAGGCCAGCCGGAGGCCGTCGCGCAGCGACACGGCTGGCTGCCAGCCTGTCGCCGAGAGCGCCGTGCAGTCGAGCCGCTTGCGCGGGGTGCCGTCTGGCTTGCCGCTGTCGAAGACAACCTCGCCGCGAAAGCTCACCGTCTTTGCCACTAGTCCCGCCAACTCCCGGATGCTGACTTCCTCGCCGCTGCCTACGTTCAGGAAGCCGGCCGGCGCGGTTTTCCGGTAGGTGTCTTCCGATAATTCCATCACATGCAGGCACGCCGCGGCCAGGTCGTCGGCGTAGAGAAACTCGCGCAGCGGCGCTCCGCTGCCCCACACCGGCGCCTGCTGCGCGTGCGCCATGCCGGCTTCATGGAAACGCCGCAGCAGCGCGGGTATCACGTGGCTGTTATCGAGGTGGTAGTTGTCGCCGGGACCGTAGAGATTGGTCGGCATCACGCTGCGGTAGTCGGTGCCGTACTGGCGGTTGTAGCTCTCGCACAGTGCGATGCCGGTGATCTTGGCCAGGGCGTAGGGCGCGTTGGCGGGCTCAAGCGGGCCCGTCAACAGCGCCGCTTCCCCGATGGGCTGGGGTGCGAGCTTCGGATAGATGCAACTCGAACCGAGGAACAACAGGCGCTTTACGCCAGCGCGCCACGCTTCGTGCACGACGTTGGCCGCGATCATCAGGTTCTGATGGATGAACTCGGCGGGATAGGTGTTGTTGGCGTGGATGCCGCCTACGCGGGCGGCGGCCAGGTAGACGGTGTCGACGGCTTCCGTGGCAAAGAAGTGGCGCACCTGGTGCTGGTCGGCCAGGTCGAGTTCGGCGTGGTCGCGCGTGATCGTCTCCGCTTGTCCGCGCGCGTCGAGCGCACGCACGATGGCCGAGCCGGCCATGCCACGATGTCCCGCCACGAAAACGCGTGGCCGCCGCGGCAGCGGCGATGGCGGTGCGTCCGGCGGCACTACGGTGTCGGCTTCACGCATGATGGTGGCGGGCCTGGAAGGCTGCCAGCTTGCCGAACGCATCGCGGCGTGCCGCAGCGCCCGTGCCGCCGCAAAGGATGAGCGGTACGATCTGCATGTCGTCTGGCATGGCACGTCTCCTTCACACGGCACGAGGCCTGGCTCGCCCTCGCGGCGAGCCGAGTGACGGGTAGTGAGGTGACTGTAATGCCCGGTCCCGGGAGGGACTGTTCCCTAGCACACACTTGGCGGCGGCCGGGCAGGCGCGCAGACCGCGCGCCCTGAAATGAAATCGTCCCCGCCTCGGCGGGGACGATTGCGCGATGGCGCGGGATCCGCGTTAGCGTACCCAGTAGCCGGGGCGCATCACCCAGCCGCCGCGCGGGCTTTGCACCCAGCGCTCGGGCACATAGCGCTGGCCCGGCCGCGCGTGTTGCCAGTAGCCGCCGCGCCAGTCATAGCGGCCGCCGTTGGCTGTCCAGTGCCCCGGGACCCAGGCCTGGCCGGGGCGAGCGGCCGGACGTGGCTCATAGCGCGGAGGGGGCGGGGCCGGGCGCATGTATGGGTTGCCGTGATAGCCCGGCGGATAAGCCTGGGCCTGGGCCGGCGAGATCAGGCCAAGCGCGGCGCCGGCGGCGAGGGTGGTGAGGGCGAGCAGCAGTTGGCGTTTCATGATTCAGCTCCAGGGATGCGAACGATGCATTGGGTATGGTCGGCGCTTTCAGTGTGGATTACCGGGGCCCGCTCAATAGCGGTCGTGGTAGCGGTACGGCGGCGGGCCGCCGCGCGGGGGCACCACGATGCAGGCGGACAGCAGGGCCGCTGCGGATGAGAGCAAGACAACCAGGGCGATGGCGCGTTTCATGTCGGGGACTCCGTGACTGGCTTCGCGTTGAACATGGCCTCACTGTAGCCATCGGGCCGGCGCCGTTGTGCTTGCACTTGTAAGGCTTGCTCACACTTGCGCAAGGCGCCGCATCCTGCGCCGCATGCCTTCGACTGCCCTTGCACGCGCCCCGCCAGCCCTTGCCTGCATTGGTCGCGCGGACTTTGCCGAGCGGCCCGTCGCAGGCTGAAAATAAAACGGGACCGTGGCCGGTCCCGTAATGTGGCGTTACATCGGAAATAACTCGCGCAAAGATTTTGCCCGCGCGGTGGCGTCTTTGCGTGGCGGAACCCTGGCGTTCAGCCTGAGCGGGGGAGCCGTCTCAGGTCGCAGTCGACTCTCTTGGCCGCGGGCCGGTCGGCGTGCTTCGGCGGTCTCCGGACCCACGCAGAAATGGGTACGCTTTGAGGAGGGCGGGCTTCGTCGGGCGCCCGGGATGGCTTCCGCTATGGATGCGGGCTACTGCCGCCGGTGCGTATCGTCTGCAAATGGTGCAGCGTGATCTTGCGCACTTCGGCGCGGCTTTCCTCGATATGGCCGGACAGCAGCAGCACGGCCCGCTCCGCGCACTGGTGCTGTATCTCGCCCAGGATGGCGGCGTGCTCGTCATAGGTGGCGGTCACGCGCGCGGCGCAGGTGAAATCGAGCCGGCGGATGATACGGATGCGCTCTGTCAGCTGCCGGTGCACCGTGGCGATCTCGCGGTTGCCGGCCGCGGCGACCAGCGCGGCGTGAAAGGCTTCATCGTGCTGCGCCACCAGGCGGCCGTCTTCCAGCCGCTCTTTTTGCGGCGCGCGCCAGAACTGCGCGAGCGGCGCCAGCGCGCCGTGCTCCACCGCCGGCGTGGCGTGCGTGCACAGCATGCGCACGGCGTTGACCTCGATCAGCTTGCGCAGCTCGTACAGTTCGTCAAAGCGCGTGAAGTCCAGCGGCACCACTTCCCAGCCGCTGCGGAAGTACACCTGCACCAGCGCCTCGGATTGCAGCCGCTGCAGTGCCTCGCGCACGGGCGTGCGGGACACGCCGAGCCGCAAGGCGATCTCGCCTTCGGTGAAACGGTCGCCAGGCAACATGCGGAACTCGAAGATATCGTCGCGCAACTGCGCGTAGACCGCTTCGGCGCGCGAGGAGGCGCGGATTTCCACGCTGCTCATGCGGCAGCCAGCGCCAGCAACGCCGACGGCCGCGGGCAGGCCGCGACGCCCATGGCTTCGAGCGCATGGGCTGCGGCGAAGGCAAGGTCTTCCCGCCATGGCGGCGCAATCAGTTGCACGCCGAGCGGCAGGCCATCCGGTCCCGCCAGCGGCACCGTGAGCACCGGCAGCCCGACGCAGGAGACGGGCTGCGTGAGTAGCCCCAGACTGGCGCGCGCGGGAAGCACCTGGCCATTGATTTCGATGCTCTCCTGCCCGGCCAGCGGTGCCGCCACCGGCGTGGCCGGCGCGATCAGCAGGTCAGTGCGCGCGAAGACGCCGAGCATTTCGTGGCGGAACGCTGCGCGAACCTGCTGCGCGCGCACGTACCACGCAGCCGGCAGGACCAGCCCGGCCGCCAGCCGGTCGCGCGAGAGCGGCTCCATCTCTGCGTACCTGTGCCTGAGGTGCTCGCGGTGCAGGTGCCCGCCCTCGGTGCCGGTGATGATGAAGGCCGCCGCGCGTGCGGCCGCCGCGCCAGGCAGGCTGACGACATCCGCTGCCGCGAGCGCCTCGGCCACGCGCCGGGCGGCGGCACGGGCGGCGGGACCGGCCATGTCATCGAAGTAGCCGTCAAGGCGCGCGGCGCGCACGCGCAGCGGCGCCTGCCCGCTCACGGTTTCGATGGGACGGCGCGCGCAGGCGGGGTCGCGGCTGTCGGCATACTGCAGCACATCGTAGGCCGCAGCCAGGTCCGCCACCGAGCGCGCGAAGGGACCGACGTGGTCCAGGCTGTGCACGAAGGGGTAGCTACCGCGCCGCGACAGCCGTCCGTAGGTGGGCTTCAGGCCGAAGATGCCGGTGAGCGCGGCCGGCACGCGAATCGAGCCATTGGTGTCCGAGCCGAGCGACAGCGGCACCAGGCCCGCGGCAACCGCAGCCGCGCTGCCGCCCGAGGAGCCGCCCGCCACGCGGGCGAGATCGTGCGGATTGCGGCAGGTGCCGCGATGCGCGTTCTCGGTGGTGAAGCCGTAGGCGAATTCATCCATGTTGAGCGTGCCCACCAGCACCGCGCCTGCCTCGCGCATGCGGGCCACCAACGCCGCGTCACGCCGTGCGGGAGCGCTGCCCGCCAGCACGCGCGAGCCCGCCAGCGTGGTGACATTCGCCACGTCGAACAGGTTTTTCACGGCGTAGGGCACGCCCGCCAACGGCGGCAGCCGCGCGCCCTGGGCACGCATCGTGTCGATGCGGCGCGCTTCGGCCAGCGCGCGTTCGCGCGTGACGGCCGTGAAGGCATGCAGCAGCGGATTGCAGGCCTCGATGCGCGTGAGCGTGGCGACGGCCACATCCAGTGCGCTGCGCGCGCCGGTATCGATGTCGCTGCGGATCGTCAGCGCGGACTCGAAGCGGAAATCATGGACGTTCATGGCCTGTATACCGGGGCCGGCGCGTCATGCGCATCGAACGGGTGCGCCAGCATCGGCCCCGCCACCGCGGCGACGCGCAGGAACTGTTCGATCACGCGGGCCTCGGCGTCCGCCGGCAGTTCCAGGCCGTGCAGCCTGAGCGCACTGCGGGCGTAGTGCGCCAGCGTCTCGTCGCAAAGCTTGGTCATGGCATTTCTCCAGGGTTTCGCCGTTCCCAGGCCGGGGACTGAAGAGGCGCGCGGAGGCTGGGATCCGAAAGTCCATGCGGCACGGAGATTGCCGAGAAAGGCGATGCATCCACGCGCGTGGCATGTTGCGCTCTTGCTTGCATGCGGTCTTGTATGCAAGCAATGGCTGTGCCACGTAGACCGCGGCGCGCGCGTGGGAGGCCGTGCCCGGCGCTGCACCGCATGGGGGCGCGGCGGCTGGCCGCGGGTGCGTATCCACGCCGATATTCCCCGTGGCAGTGCGCGCCCGATAGTGCCGGGGACGGAGCGGTGCACGGCGCAAGCGACCGTGCGCAGTGGCACGAACCTTGCGCCGGGGGCGGGAGCGTCCCCATGCCGGTCCGCTTCCGGCATGACGCTGCGATCGCCACATTGCCTGCGGCTTTCGCATCGGGGGTGCGCGTGGTGACGCGGATTCGCGCGCGGCCGCACCGGGTCTCGAGGTCGTGCGCACGAAAGCGCCGGAGGCGTGATGATGCCGATTGTCCTTGTTGTGCTGGCGCTGCAGGCCTTTGTGCCGGGCGCCACCTCGTTCTCCGCGCTGGCGCGATACGACAGCGCGCGCGCCGCCGCCTGTACCGGGCCGGACGGGCTTCCCTGACTTTGCGCAGCGGGAAGCGTCCGTGCCAGCGACACCTGACACATTCAACCGAAAGGACTGCAAATGAACCGTAGCGACGTAACCGACCTGATCATCGAAGCCAAGGTCACCAAGGGCATCCGGTGGGCCGACGTAGCTGGGAAGGTCGGCAAGAGCAAAGAGTGGACGACTGCCGCCTGCCTGGGCCAGATGGCCTTCGACGCGGCAGGCGCGCGGGCCGTTATGGAGATCTTCGGCTTGCCGCCGGAGGCCGAACCGTGGCTGCGCACAGTGCCTTACAAGGGTTCGCTGCCGACCCCGGTGCCGACCGATCCGCTGATCTACCGCTTCTACGAACTGGTCAGCATTTACGGCAGCACCTTCAAGGCACTGATCCACGAAGAGTTCGGCGACGGCATCATGAGCGCGATCGATTTCCGCATGGACCTGCAACGCGAGGCCGACCCCAACGGCGACCGCGTGCGTATTGAAATGTCGGGGAAATTCCTGCCCTACAAGACCTACTGAGGATCCTCCGGAGAGGTCCGGCACCGGTCGTCCCGCGCGCTGCCGCGGGTTTGCGGGCCGGATTGCCGCCTGGATTCCATCACGCAGAAACGGGTACGCCCGGGTTCCGGGCCACGCAAAATGTCACGCAGAAACGGGTACGCTCAGCCTCCAGGGCGCGCAAAATCCACGCAGAAACGGGTACGCGGCAGGGTCCGGGCACTCACGCAGAAACGGGTACGCTTTGATTTCGCGCCACGTGATGGCCGGGGGGATGCCCGCGCGTGGCCGCCTTAGGCACCATAGAGTTCGGCCGCCGTCATGCCCGCCGGCAGGCGGGTGAGCGGCAGTGGCGGCGGCGTCAACGGCAGGCGCAGCGCCTGGTACACGGCTTCGCTGGAGAGTCCGTAAGGGGCCGCGTCGGCGTTGTCGAACGCGTAGTAGACCGCCTCCACACCCGTCATGGTTAGCGCGGCCAGGCACATCGGGCAAGGATGGCCGCTGGCGTAGATCACCGCACCCTTCAGGCTCGGCCGTCCAAGTTTGCGGCAGGCAGCACGGATGGCCTCCATCTCGGCGTGGGTGGTGGGGTCGAAGCTGTGCACGATGTCGTTGACGCCAGTCGCAACCAGTTCGCCATCCATCGCGAGTACCGCGCCGAACGGCCTGCCGCCGCGCGCGCGATTGGCCTGGGCAAGGCGTACCGCTTCGCGCAGATATTGCTCATGGATAGACATTGGGGAACTCCTGGGTGAGGGCGATGCGGCTTGCCTAACTGTTTTCGCGGGGCGCGGAATGCGTAAATATGAAACCTGCCCTATAAAATTTTGTGAAAAAAATGATATACAATGCCGGGGCTGAAGCCCACCATCGCCTATCCTAAGCTGTCGCGCCGGGGCTGACCTGCAACGTCACGACCAGCGACTGCAGTACCGACATCGGGATCGGCTTGGAGAAAACGCGGATGTGCGCGGGTATGCCGCCGCGGTCCGCGATAGCGTGCTTGTCGAGAGAAGTCACCACGACGATCCGGGTCGCGGCAAATTCCTGCTGCGCGTCGATGGTCCGGCACAGGCGGAAGCCATCGATGCCGGGCATGATCAGATCCAGGACGACCAGGTCGGGTTTGCTGCTGCCGATGAGCAACAGGCCATCGTAGCCGTTGGTGGCGTCGAGTATCTCGACCGGCGGACTGAGGGTTTCCAGCGCCATGCGGTAAATCTGCAGCAGGTGTTCGTCATCTTCCACCAGCAGCACGCGAAATGGTCTTGCGGCAGTCGCCATGGGTGCCGCCGCCTGGTTGCGCTGGTCGGCCACCATGCGGTCGACGGCGTCGGCCGGGATCCTGCGATGCCCGCCGTCGGTCTTCCACGCGGGTAACCGGCCGTTCTCGACCCAGAGCTGGACCGTGCGCAAGGACACGCCAAGCATTTCGGCGGCGGTCTTGGTGGAATAGAAACGCAGATCGGTCATAGAGTCTTGTCAACTGCCGCGGCGCGCCCGGTACGGTCGGGGCGTTACGCATCGTATTGTTTTCATTATTCTTCGTAAAGCTGCCAAAGCGCAACTTAATGCCAGGAAAACACGCAATTATGATAAAGCATCGCTGATCTGTCGAAGGGAATGCCGCGTGATGCAACTGCCCGGCAGCGCCTGGCGTACCGCGACGATAGGCCAGGACGTGCGGACTGGCGCAGCCGAATAGATCATACTGTGAAGCTTCGCCGCGGGCAGGCTGCCATCGGGGCAGCGGCACCGGGGGCGCCGGCCGCACGCGCGGACAGCGGACTAGATGGAAGGCTGCGATTCACGGCTGTGATGAACAATATATTCGTTTTTTGGTAGCTTTCCCATGAGGCTGGAAATCTACCGACAGGCATTGGCAGGCGCGCATCGCTCCGTGGGGGGTCCGTTCTGGTCAAGCCTTGTCATCCTGATCGGCATCTGGGGCGCGCTGTCTGGCTGGGCGCTATGGGATCGCGCAGCCGAGTTGCGGCACGTTCATGCCACTCTGGCGCGCATTGCCGGGCTGCTTGGCGAACATGCCGAACGCACGCTGGCCGAAGCCGACCAGATCGCATCGCTGGTCGGTGGCGTGGTGGTTGAGCGCGGGCCCGTGCTGCCGCTGGCGCAATGGATGCGCAGCGGCTATTTCTCCACCAAACCCTTCCTGGAAGTGTCCGTGCTCGACCGCGAGGGCGGGCTGCGCTCGTCCACCAACGCCAGCTTCGAACCGCTGGACCTGAGCGACCGCCAGTATTTTCGTGTGCACGAGAAACGCGCGCTGCCGACGCTATACGTCGGCGTGCCCCTGGTGGGACGCGTCACCGGGTGCTGGTCCGTGCAACTATCCAGGGGCATCGTAGCCCCGATGACCGGCCACTTCGCCGGCGCGGTAGTGATATCGCTCGATCCGGGCTACTTGTCCGAGGTTTTTTCGCGGGCGGCGCTGGGGCCATCCGGCGTCGTGCTGCTGGCGGGCACCGACGACTTCGTGGTGCGCGCGCGCTGGAGCGAGGACAGTCGCCAGCCTGGCCAGATCCTGATGCCCGGGTCCGACTTGCGCCGGGCGTTGGCCGGTGCGCGCGGCGGCCTCGTCACGGACGCCGGCGGGCGCGCCGACAGCCAGCGCATCTACGCCATCCAGCGCCTGCCAGGCCGCAACCTGGCGGTGCTGGTGGGCATGAGCAGCGAGGTTGCGCTGGCCAGCTATCACCACCGTTTGCGCCTGGTGATCGTGATTGCCGCCGTGGTCACCTTACTCGTGATGTTCTTCCAGGTCAGGCAGTTCTCCGCACTGCACGAGCTTGCGATGCTGGCCGATCGCGAGAGCGTGGTGCGCGACATCCTGGCCGCGAAGAAGCAACACCTGCGCGGTCTGTTCCTGGCCATGCCGGACGGGGTGGCCGTCTTTGGCCGCGATCGCGTGATCGACGAGACCAATACCGCGCTATGCGAACTGCTTGGGGTGTCGTTGCCGCAACTGCGCGGCGCCACCCAGCGCGAGTTCGTCCACTGGCTTTACCGGGGCCGGCGGCCGGCGGGGCAGGCATGCCATGCCGAACAACTCCTGGCTGAACTGGACCGGGCCCATCCAGGCGGCGAGTTCGCAGGCATTGTCGAGTTCGACATGGCGGTGTCGCCCGCCTACGAGGTGCGCATCGTGCATGCCGCCAGCGGCGGCGGCCTGGTGCTGGTGCTGCGCGACGTCACGTCGCAACTACGCCACGACCGCATGAAATCGCATTTCGTCTCGGCGGCGGCGCACGAACTCAAGGGGCCGGTGGCGGGCATCGCCGGCTACGCCGAGCTGCTGAGCGCCGGTGTCGTGGCGCCGGATCGGCGCAGCGGCATCTACCACGCCATCCATGCCCGGGCCAGGCAGCTCAATGCCCTGCTGTCCGACCTGCTCGACCTGGCCCGCATCGAAGCCCGCAGCAGAGGCTTGCTGGAGCGCGAGCGCGTGGAGGTGGCCGCGCTTGTGCGCGAGACTGTGGCGGCCGAGTTCGCCGAGCAGGGCAGGGTGCATGTGATCGCTGCCAACGCGCCGCTTCATGTACTGGCGGACCGCGCGCAATTGACGCAGGCGGTGCGTAACCTCATTGAGAACGCGCTGAAGTATTCTGACGGCAAAGAAGAAGTCACTGTCACCGTCGCACCGCTGGCGCAAGGTCAGGACAAGGTGTCGGTTCGGGTCGAGGATCGAGGTATCGGCATGACGAAGGAAGAAGCCGGATTGGCGTTCGACAATTTTTACCGGGCCAACCGGCAGGGAAATACAACGGGGAACGGCCTGGGCCTGGCGATCGTGCGGGAAATCGTGGCCGTGCATCAGGGTCAGATCACGCTGAGCAGCGAACTGGGCAAGGGCACCGTGGTCACTCTCAGCCTGCCGGCGGCAACATGAGGCGCTGGCTGTGGGGCGAACCTGGCCAGTCGGCAGGACGCCGGGCCGCTTTGCTGGCGGCATTGCTGGGCGCCTGCCTGGCGCTATGGCTGATCGCGCTGCTGGCTGCGCACGATGCCCGCGAACGCGTGGCGGGAGTGTCCTCGGCGGTGCGCGACAACCTTGAGTTTGCGCTTGCCGATACGCTTGGCGTCGCCTATCAGGATCGTGCGCTGGTGGGCGCGCCTTGCCACAGCGTGGCGCGCCAGTTGCAGGAGCAGGGCGCCTATACCGCCTATGTCCGCGACGTCGTGCTGGTGTCGCGCGGCATGCGCTATTGCTCGGCTGTGCAGGGTGAGATCGCGGTGCCGCTGAGTGAGCTGCTGAACTGGCAGCCCGGCCTGCAATACCGGCTCGCCAGACCCTATCGCGGCAGCAACACGGCCCTGGCGGTGTTCTTTGGTACTGCTCCCGGCAACGGCGTGCTGGTCTGGGTGGAAGGACGCTACCTGGCCGACATGGTGCATTCGGCCGGCAAGCTGGGGTTTCCCGATATCGCGATCGAGGTGGCGGGCACGCGCTTCATGCTCAACGCCGGCGATCCCGCGGCGGGTGAGGCGGCCGCGGCAGCCGGCGCGCCAACGCTGGTCAGGCGGGATGCCGCGCAGGCAGCCGCGCGCGGTATCGTCGATATCCGGCGACTGGAGGGACACCCGATCGCCGTGATCGCCAGCGCGTCGCGCAGTCTTGTGCTGCATGAGAGCCTCAAATACCTGGTGCTGCTACCGCTGACCGCCGGCTTTGCCGCGCTGGCGGTGTTTGCGCTGCATTCGCGCCGCGCGGCGCGCCGCTCCTTCGCCGCGGAGTTGCGGCGCGGGCTGCGCCGCGGTGAATTCATCCCCTATTACCAGCCAGTGGTCGATCTCGAAAGCAGGCTGTGCACGGGGGTGGAAGTATTGGCGCGCTGGGAACACCCGCGGCGCGGCCTGCTTGAGCCGGAGCAATTCATCCCGGCGATCGAGCAACAGCGCCTGGCGGTTGCGCTGACCCTGGACCTGATTCCCCGCGTCCTGCGCGACCTCGAGTCGCTTGTGTTGCCCCCGGCCTTCCATCTCGCGTTCAACATCACCAACGAGCATTTCGACGATGTGGGCTTCTGGGCCGACGATGCGCCGCTGTTCGCGCTGCTGCGCGCCAATATCACCCCGGTGCTGGAAATCACCGAACGCGATGCGGTTTCGCTGGTGGAGCATCAGCGCAGCGCGATCCAGCGTGCCAAGGCACGCGGCATCAAGCTGGCCGTGGACGACTTCGGCACCGGCTACTGCGGCCTGGCGTACTTCAAGCAGTTCGAAGTGGATTTCCTCAAGCTCGACCGCATCTTTGTGCAAGCCGATCAGGACGACAAGGTCAGTGGCCAGATTGTCGACGTCACCCTCAACTTTGCCCATGCGCTTGACCTTGCGGTCGTGGCCGAAGGCATCGAGTGCGAGGCACAGCGCGCGCAACTGGCCGGCAAGGGCGTGCGCCTGGGGCAAGGCTATTACTTCGCGCGGCCGATAACGCTGGCTGCGCTGCGCGACTGGCTGCCGGCGCACCTGGAACGCGTCACGCCGCCACCAGGCCCGCGTGGCGAGGTATTGGGCGTGGCGGAACGCACGTGATCTGGCACCGGCAGACTATTTTTAGTGCAAATATGAAACATATTGCATACCAATAAATGATAAAAATGATATAGAATTCGGGCATAGCCTCACTTCCCCGTCGGGCTATGCGACTCCCTGCCGGAATCCCCTTGCCGGCCAGTGCCTCGCGTCGCAACGCGAGGCGCTCTTTTCCTCTTTCCTCTTCCCTCTTCCCTCTTTTCATTTCCAGGCGATTGCCTGATGGATGGGCACTCGTCCTACATGGCATACAGCCACCGCCTGACAGGCGACGGGGCTGCGGTTGCCTAAGCTGGTACCAGCGCCCCCTGGTCCATGCATGTGGACGCGGCGCGGGCACGGCAGCCAGCCTTAGTCCGATGCCTGGGGGCGGCTTAATCCCGTATCGTCGCTAACCGGAGCCGACAATGAACAAGGATCAAGTGAAGGGCCGTATCGAGGAAGCCAAGGGCAAGATGAAGGAGGTCGCCGGAAAGGTGACGGGCAGCGCCACTACCGAGGTCAAGGGCAAGGCGCAGCAGATAGCCGGCAAGACGCAGGCCGCTTACGGTGACGCCAAGGAAGATGCCAAGCGTACCCGCTGATACCGGGAGTCCGCGCCTGCCGGGCCGGGCAGGTCGCCCGGCCCGGGGCACAGCCGGGCTTAACTAAAACACTCGTTGTAGTAGCGCGTGAAGGTGCCGGCCGGGCGGAAGGTATATGGCAGTTCGGCCAGCGCCGCGGCATCAAGCGAGCCGAAAGGGATGTCGAGGCCAAGACTGCTCGCATCCGTGGCGGCGTGATCCGTGCGTTGGGTTTCGTGACTGGATTTGTGGTGCGTGCTCATGTGCGTTCTCGCTGATCCTGGCTGTCCTGACTGTCGCGCCGCGCGGTAAACAACCGGCATGGCTGGCGCTGGTGAAATGGCGAGCCGGCTGGCTGCCATCGTTGCGAGCCATCTTATCCAGATGCGCGCGAAAGAAAATCCAGGCCCGGCAAAATACACTGTTGCGGAATCGCGCCCAATCGCACCCTCCCACGGGCCAGCGGGGACGCTGGCATCACGTGGCGCGCCTTCGCGGCGTCCGTGATGTGACCGTGGTGCCTTTTCCGTCCCACGCGCCGTTTCCCCGTGCTGCGATTGTTTGCCGAGGCAAAGGTGCGCTCCTCGCCCTTCGCCGCCAAGGCGGACGCCAGGCCGCACCCGGGGCGATGTCAGCGTCGTGCGCGGTATCGCTGGACACCTCGCCGGACACCTCGATTCGCCCGCCTTCTCCGTCTATATTTGGCTAGGGCACGCCACTGCCGCGCTGCCCCGAAGCCGTGCGCCGCGGGTAGCGTTGCCACGGCACTGGCCTGCCGCAACCCGGCCCGACCGACTCACTGCAGGAGCCAGCCATGTCCAGCGTTATGCCGTTGCCGCCATGCTTTGCCGATCGCCGCGAAGCCGGGATCTTCCTTGGCCGGCACCTGGCGGGGCTCGGATTTGGCGCCGCCGCGCAGTGCGAGCCGCCGCTGGTGCTGGCCCTGCCGCGCGGCGGCGTGCCTGTCGCCTTCGAGGTGGCTCTCATCCTGGAAGGGCGGCTCGATATCCTGCTGGTGCGCAAGATCGGCGCGCCCGGCTACCCGGAACTGGCACTGGGTGCCGTGGTGGAGGGCGACGCCGCCGGTAACGCTCCATATACCGTGGCCAACGACGACCGCTGGACACGACGCGCCCTCGATAGCGGCACCTTCGACGCCGAGCGCGGGCGCCAGCTCGACGAGATCGCGCGCCGGCAGCAACGCTATCGCGGCGGCGCGAGCGTGCCTGCCCTGGCCGGCCATACCGTGATCGTGGTGGACGATGGCGTGGCCACCGGCGCGACCATGCGCGCAGCGCTGGAAGGTGTGCGCCGCGCGGGCGCGAAGCAGGTGGTGGCCGCGGTGCCGGTTGCCTCGGAGGAAGGCCTGGACAGCCTGCGCGCGGCGGCGGACCAGGTGGTCTGCCTGAACGTGCCGGCCAGCTTTGGCGCCGTGAGCGCTTTCTACCTGGATTTCCGCCAGACCACGGATGAGGAAGTCATGGCCTTGCTGCGCCAGTGCGCCTGCGGGCGCCCGGCGTGAACCCGGGCCGCCGGCGGCTCAACGCTGCGCCGCCAGCCTGGCCTTCAGGTGCGGCACCAGCCCGCCGGCCCGCAGCAGGGTACGCAGGAAATCGGGAATCGGTTCGCACGCCACGCGGCTGCCGTCGGGCAGCAGCAGGCAAGCCCCGTCCAGCTCGAGCCGCGCCAGCCCTCCATCCACCAGCCGCGTGGTGTCGGGGCAGGTCAGCACCGGCAGGCCGAGGTTGATGGCATTGCGGTAGAACAGGCCGGCAAAGGACGGCGCGATCACCGCGGCCAGGCCAAGCTCGCGCAGCGCCTGCGGCGCCTGCTCGCGCGAGGAACCCACGCCGAAATTGCGCCCGGCCACCAGCAGGTCGCCGGGGCGCGCCATGGCCGGAAACTCGGGACGCAGCCCGGCCAGGCAATGACGGGCGATCTCCTTGACGCCCCCCTTCATATGGATACCGGGCGCCATCTGGTCGGTATCGACGTTGTCGCCAAAGCGCCAGATGCGGCCACCGGGCAGGGGCGGGACGGGTACCGGACTCATGGCAACAATGCTCGCGGGTCGGAGATGCTGCCGGTGACGGCGGATGCCGCCACGGTCAGCGGCGAAGCCAGCCAGACCGCGCTGCCGCTGTCGCCCATGCGGCCGGCAAAATTGCGCGCGGTGGAGGCAATGGCGCGGCTGTTGGCCGGGAAGCGGGACGGGCCATAGCCCGCGCACGCGTTGCATGCATTGGGCAGCAATTGCGCACCGGCATCCAGCAGGATGGCCAGCGTGCCCTCGCGCTCGGCCTGGCGCTGGTCGCGCAGCGAGGCGGGCGCCAGTTGCAGGCTCACGCCGGGCGCCACGCGCCGGCCACCCAGCACGCTGGCGGCCATGCGCATGTCTTCCAGTTTGGCGCCGGTGCAAGCGCCCAGGTAGGCGATGTCCACGGGCTGTCCGGCAGCCTGGCCGACGGGGCCGGTGTTGGCCGGCGAATGCGGCGCGGCCACCTGCGGCTCCAGCGCGGCCGCGTCGAAGCGGTGGCTGGCCAGCACGGCGGCTCCGGGCTCGGTGCGCCAGTGCGCAAGCGCGATGGCGTCGAGCGTGGCGGCGGGCACCCCCGCTTCCGCCAGCCAGGCCATCGTGGTGGCATCCGGTGCGATCAGGCCGGTCTGCGCGCCGAGTTCCGCACTCATATTGGTCAGCGTCATGCGCTCCTGCATGGGCAGCGCCGCCACGGCCGTGCCGGTGTATTCGATCGCCTCGTAGCGGCCGCCGTCGAGTCCAAGCTGGCCGCACAGGAACAGCATGATGTCCTTGGCGCAGACGCCGTCGCCAAGCTTGCCGTCCCATTGCAGGCGGATAGTGTGCGGCACGCGCAGCCAGATCTCGCCCGTGGCCACCACGCCCGCCATCTCGGTGGCGCCAATGCCGAACATATAGGCACCGAAGGCGCCGCCGGTCGGGCTATGGCTGTCGCCGCCCACGATGAAGCGTCCCGGCAGCACGTGGCCATGCTCAGGCAGCACCACGTGGCAGATGCCCTCGCCGTCGATGAAATGGGGAAGGCGCGCCTCGCGCACCCAGTCGCGGGTGAAGCGGACGATCGCCTCGGCCTCGGGATCGGCCGCGGGCAGGTAGTGGTCGGTCACTATGACATAGCGCTCCGGATCCCAGACCTTCGCCCCCAGCTCGCGCAGCAGCGGCGCCACCCGGCGCGGGCCGCTCGAATCGTGCGACATGGCAAGGTCGACCCGGCATGTCACCACCGTGCCCGGCGTGACCGCATCGAGCCCGGCAGCCCGCGCAACCAGCTTCTGCGCCAGCGTGGCGGGTGCGTGGGCGGGCCCGGCTAGCGGCTTCATTCCGGCGTGGCTCCCGAATATTTGACCACCTTGGCCCAGTGCTTCACGTCATTGCGCACGAAGGCGGCAAAGGCTTCCGGCGGATTGCCGACCGGCTGCGCGCCGTCGGTCTCCAGGCGCTTGCGCACCGCGGGTGTGTCGAGACCCTTGCGGGCGGCCTGGTAAAGCGCCTGCAGCACGTCGGGCGTAAGGCCGGCGGGGCCGAACAGGCCAAACCAGGCGCTCGACTCGAATCCCTTGACGGTGGCACCGATCGGCGCCACGCCGGGGAACTGCGGCAGCGGCGCGGCGCTGGTCACGCCCAGCACCTTGAGCTTGCCGGTCTTGACATGCGGCAGCACATTGAAGGTACTTGCGAACATCAGGTCGACATGGCCAGATAGCAGGTCGGTGATGGCGGGCGCGGTGCCCTTGTAAGGAATGTTGACGATATAGGTGCCAGTCATCATCTTGAACATGTCGCCAGCCAGGTGAACCGACGAACCCACCGAGCCGATCGCAAAGTTCAGCTTGCCGGGTTTGCTCCTGGCCAGCTGGATCAGTTCCGGGATGTTGTTGGCAGGCAGGCTGGGCGTGGCCACCAGTACGCTCGGGACGGTGGCCACCATCGTGATCGGCGTGAAATCCTGGATCGGGTCGAAGGGCAGCTTCTTGTACAGCGTGGCGTTGATGGTGTGGCTGGTGAAGCTCATCAGCAGGGTGGTGCCGTCGGGCGCGCTCTTGGCCACCTGGTCGGCGGCGATATTGCCGCCCGCACCCGGGCGATTCTCCACCACCACGGACTGATCCAGTTCGCGGGACATCTCCTGGGCGATGGTGCGCGCCAGCGTATCCGTGGTGCCCCCGGCGGGCGCCCCCACCAGGATGCGGATGGGTTTGCCGCCGGCGATCTCGGCGCGCGCTACCGGCGCGTGCGCTAGCAGCGCAACACTGACGGCGGCGCCAAGCAGGCCGTACATCGCCTTGCGGCGCGAGGGGGTGGCAAGCGCATGGGAGAAAGGTCGGCCCGTGCTGGGAGCAGGCATCGCGGTTTCCTTCTGGAAAGATCGTGAACGTGCAGTATCGCTCGCTTTTCTTACTCGCGCAGCCCTGTTCGCGCTTCGCTTTCCACCCAGACATTGGCGCTGTCGCCGCCCGCGGGGGAGAGCTCCATGCGGTATTCATAGCGGTCCGGCCGGTATTGGCCGAGCAGGAACTGCACCGGGCGGCCAGCCTTGTCCAGCACCACGCGGCGCACCGCCAGCAGCGCGCCGCCCACGGGCACGTCAAGCAATGGCGCTACCACCACGTCGGCCAGCCGGGCCGACAGCGTCTGGCTGGCGCGCCCCAGCTGCACGCCCGAGCCTTCGAGCAGGCGCAGCATCGGCGTGCTTTCGAGATCCTTGCGATTGAGGCCGCGCCCCAGGTCGGCAGGAAGATAGGTGGTGATATGCGATAGCGGGCGGCTGCCATAGTGGCGCACGCGCACCACCTTGACCACCGGGTCGCCCGGTTGCAGCCCGAGCGCTTCGGCGACTTCCGGGGTGGCGTGGACGTCGTCGATCGATATAACCTTGACCGAGGTTTTCTGCCCCATGTCGATGATGTTGTCGAGCAGGCTGCCGGGGCGGTCGCCGACCGTAACCGGCTTGATCGGGTGCGGATTGACGAATGTGCCTAGGCCGCGATGGCGGCGTACCAGGCCTTCCTGCACCAGGCGGTCGAAGACGCGGCGCATGGTCACGCGCGATGCGTGAAACTGCTTGGCGAGGTCGATTTCGCCCGGCAAAGGGCCTTGACCGAAACGGCCTTCCACAATCTGTTGGCGTAGTACCACGTAAATCTGGTGATACAGGGGAACGACGGCTTCACTCATGGTTTCCCTTGCGAATAGGTGACAAGTCTCAGATAGCCTTAATGTACTTTAAATCAGACATAGAGCCTAGTCATGTCGCCAGTTGTGCGTTATTCGATCCCCGAATGGCCCTGGGGCGTTGCGTGCATGCAGCGGATATGCAGCATTCGGCGTGTTGATCCCTCGCAATGTCTTCTTTCCACCGCGCCGGGGCGGACGCGCGGGGCTATCACGCAGCGTCTCATCCGAAGTAGGGAACGTGGCGACGAGCGACGACCAGTGCACCGGCGGGACGTGTGTTTCACTCGTGATACAGCATGGGCAACCTAGGGTTTTCCTTGGGAACCGCGCTAAAGGCCTGATAGCAGGCGGAGTTTTCGCTGCCATGGGGAACTCTCTGCCATGTAGCGCGTCGGGCCTTGTCACAGCCATGTGACATGTCGTGTGCGGTTCACAGCGGCGGCACCGCCGCGCGTCCTCTGCAAGCCAGATAAAGGTTGAGGGCATGCCTTTGTAGCCCTTGTATTGCAAGGGTTTACAAGTTTGAGACATTTGCCTGGCACCGATTATGCGGAAAGAGAGGCTGGTTTGGCCGAGTGCCGGACCCGGGCCTCCAGCCATCGTTCTCCCCGAGCGCTGGCGAGAGGCTGAGCCGCTGTGAAATTCTCCTGGGAGCTTTGTATGAAAAAGACCTTACTTGCGTCGGCGATTGCTTTGGCCCTTGGGGCAGGCGGTCAGGCGATGGCTAACCCGACGAACAACAATGGCGAGGAAACGCGCAGTACCACGCAGACAGCCACTGCAACTTCCACCCAGTCCGGCGGCGGCGCGGCGGCGAACGAAAACTCATCGGCCTCGCAAGACAACAGCTATCACTCGAGGACATCCACCAAAACTTCTACCAGGAACACCACCAATACCACAACCAAGAACAACGCCGATAACCGGGGCCGGGTCACTTTCGATGAAGGCTATGGCAATGCCGGCGCGAACAACGGCGGCACGGCCAACGCCGCTTTCACCAACTCCTTCAATACCAGCAAGGCAATTGCCATCAGCAAGCTCTCGGGCTCGGTGAGCGGCATTTCGATTGGCAACATCGGCAATGTCGCCACCAACAACGGTAACGCCAATGGCGGCGCCGGTGGCAAGGGCGGTTCCGGTCATGGCGGCGCCGGCTACGGTGGCTCTGGCGGCAACGGTGGCAACAGCGGCAACGGCGGCAGCGGCGGTAGCGGCGGTTCCGCTAGCAACGGCAGCGCCACCGCGGGTGCTGCCAGCAACGGCAGCGCCAATGCTGGTGACGGCGGCAATGGCGGCAAGGCCATCGGCTGGGCCGGAGACGGCGGCAACGGCAAGGGCTCTGGCGGCGATGCGCTTAGCGCCAGCGTCGGCGTGGGTGCCCGCGGCGGCAGTGCCAAGGGCTCCGGCGGCGACTCGCTGGGTGCCAGCCTCGCAGGCTCCGGCAAGGGCGGCAGCGCAGGTGCCGCCGGCGGTAGCGCCGGCAGCCTGAGTGCCGGCAAGGGCGGCAGCAGCGGATCGGCTGCCGGCAGCGGCGGCAACGGTGGCCGCTGGGGCTTTGGCGCCGGTGGCGGCGGTGGCAGTAGCACGGCAGGTGCAGGCGGTGCCGGCACTGGCGGCACGACCACAGCCACGGCAGGCGCAGGTACCGCGACCGGCGGTGCAGGCGGTGCGGCGACATCCGGCGCATCCAGCCCGACCGGCGGTGCCGGTACCGGGCTTGGCGGTGCAGGTGGTGCGGGCACAGGCGGCGCGGCAACGGCTTCCGGCGGCGCAGGCACCGGCACGGGTGGCGCGGGTGGTACCCAAACCAGCCTGGCCGGTAGCGGCGGCGGCGGCGGCAGCGCAGCCAACGGCAGTGCTACCACCCAGGCCACCAACGGCAGCGCAACGGCAGGCGCTGGCGCGGTTGGCGCGGCTTCCGGCGCCGGTGGCGCTGGCGGCGTGGGCAATGGCGGCACTGGCGGTACCGGCAATGGCGCAGTGGGTGGAGCTGGCGGCGCCGGCGGCACCAACTACGTCGATGCTGGCACCTTCAATATGTCCAACACCATGACCAGCGTCGGTCAGTCGGCAGCGGGCATCATGATCGCCAACCAAAACAGCGGCTTCGCTTCGCTGGTGCAACAAAGCGTCAACGTCCAGGCCAACCTGGCGGTCGGCAAGTAAGGCGCGTGCGTGGTGGTGGTGTGCGCTGCGGGTGGATGGCCCGCGCGCACGTCCCGCCGGCACAGCTTGACTCCGGCAACTCAGGGCATCCCGGCGCATCGTGCGCTGCCGGGGTGCCCATTCGACGAAGCGTCCACTCGCTTCCGGTGTGATCGTCTGGATGGGGACGGCACGCAAGAGGCTGAAGGAGACACCAACATGCGATCGGTCCGCTCCGCTGTCACCCTGGTCACGACAGCAATCCTGGTCTGGCCTGGCCTGCAAGCCTTTGCCGGGCCGCAGCCCGCCGGGCCATCAGCCGCAGTGCCTGCGGCCAACACCGGAACCGCCATGAACACCAGCGCGGCGGCGCCGGATCAGACTCCCGCTGCCGTGGTGGGTGGCGCTCGGCGCGGCATCTTTGCCGATCTCGGCAAACCCGTCGCCAGCGACAAGCTCGAAGGTATCCGCGGCGGATCCGAACTGGTGGTCAACGACATGCGCCTCGGCGGCACCGTGGCGGATAACAGCGTGAACCGCATGATCAGCGGCTCCAACAGCATTGCCGAAGGCTCTTTCGCCAGCGCCGCGGGTCTGCCCACTGTCATCCAGAACTCGGGCGCCAACGTGCTGATCCAGAACGCTACCATCGTCAATATCCAGTTCAAGCCATGATGCTGCGAAAGCTGCTTCTGCAGGCTACGCTCTTGCTGGCTTCGGCCGGCGTGTCCGTGGCGTGGGCCGACTACATATACGTGCCAGGCGATGGCGGAAACTACTACAACGTGCGGGTGACCAGCCTCAAGGAGGCACGGTACAAGACCACCATCCGCCAGCAATACGACTTCAGTTGCGGCTCTGCCGCGGTAGCAACGCTGCTCACTTACCAGTATGGCTTTCCGGTCAGTGAGCAGACGGTGTTCCAGAACATGTATGTCAACGGCGACCAGGCCAAGATCCGGCAGGAGGGGTTCTCGCTGCTGGACATGAAGCGCTTCCTGGAGTCGCGCGGCTTTCTTGCCGATGGCTATGAATTGCCCCTGTCCAAGCTGGAGGAAACCCAGATCCCCGCCATCGTCCTGGTGGTGGAGAACGGGTATCACCATTTTGTCGTGGTCAAGGGGGTGCACGGCGACCGTGTGCTGGTCGGCGACCCGGCGCTTGGCACGCGCGCGCTGTCGCGTGAGCACTTTGAGCGGATCTGGGACAGCCAGTTGCTGTTCGTCATCCACAACCGCGAGGAATCCGCTCGCTTCAACCTGGCGGCCGACTGGCGTGTAGCGCCGAGCGGCCCTTATTCGATGGGTATCAACCGGGATAGTCTGTTCTTCACCGTCATGCCTTCGCATGGCGGTAGCGACTTCTAAGGAACGTACCATGTTCCAGACATCCTCAAAGTCCGCGCAGCATCGCCGCAGTAGCGCCGGTTCGGCCACTGCCGTCATGTTGCTCGGCGCGGGCCTTGCCTGCGCCGGGCCGGTGCGGGCCGACGAAGGCACGGGGATCGAGGCGCTCGGCACGCTCGGTGCGACCGACCCTGCCGGCTTCACGGCACCGCCCGCAATGCAGGCGGAAACCCACAACCCTTACCTGGCTGCGGCACTTGGCAGCATGGCCGGCCGGACGCCGGTCTCGCAAGACCCCCTCGCCGTGGCGGAGCCGGCTGACCGTCCGGCAGATGGCCGCGCCACCCTCGGCGCGGCCGATGCCCCCGATGCTGCCGACTTGGCGCCGCCGGTGGAGCGGCAGGCCGAAACCGGCAATCCCGTCCTGGCTGCCGCCAGCGCGCCACGCCGGCTTGCGGTACGCAGCAGCGCGGGCGCGCCGAAGCCGGTAGCGCCGGAACGGCTGGAAGACCTGCGGGGCGGTTTCGCCGCCGCGAGCCAGTCGCCAGATGCAGCCGGCGCCGCTGCCCCGGCAACGCCTGCCGTGACGCTGGCGACTGCCGGAACATCGCCCACACATGCCGCGCGCAGCACCATGGCGAGTTGGAAGCCGGTCGCGCAAGAGCGGCTTGACGATTTGCGTGGCGGGTTCGACGTGGGCGCCGGCTTGCAAGTTTCGTTCGGTATCGAACGCGCCGTGTACATCAACGGTGCCCTGGTGGTGGCAACCAGCCTTACTATTCCCGATGTGAGCCGCATCACCGCCGACCAGGCCAGCCGCCTGGCCACGGCGCTCGGTGGGGCTGCAGGTGCGGCGGCCATGGCCAGCGCAGCCGTGAACAACGCGCTGGCCGGCAACCCGGTAACCGCGACCGGCGCGAATGGCAGCGGCAGCACGGGAAGCAGTAGTAGCAGTACAGGCACCAGCGCCAGCGCGACCGGCAGTCCGGGCGCATCGGTGACCAGCCTGCCAGCCACGGCGATAGCGGCTGGTGGCGCCGTGGTGACAACCAACGGCGCACTAAGCCTGATACAAAACGGGCCGGGCAATAGCGTCGCCTCCAGCATGCTGGCAGGCACACCTGCCACGGTGATTCAAAACTCGCTGAACAACCAGTCGATCCAGAACCTGGTGACCATCAATGCAGGCGTGAACACCCTGCAGGCATTCCGCGCCCAGGTGGCTAATTCAGCATTGAACAGTGCATTGCAGAGTGCCGCGAGCCGGCACTGAATACCTGCAGGCGATTGGTAGTACGTGCAACGAGAGGGGCAGTATGCGTTAAGCAGGTTGCGGACTCCTGTACGAAGCAGTCCGCCGTCCGGGGGAGGAAGGCGAAATGAATAAAAAGTCGCTGCGCGGCATCCGGCAGGCAGGGTGCTCGACATTGCTGTTGCTGGGCGGGATGGCACACGGCCAGACCCCGCCTGACGAGGGACCAACGGCGGCGAAGCTGGATGCGCTCAAGCGCGAGGTGACAGAGCAGGCCGCGACACTGGAGCAGATGAAGCGGGCAATGGCGGAACAAGAGGCCACCATCCGCGAGTTGCGCAGTGTGCTGGGTCCCGAAGTGCTGGCGAGAAAGCGCGGCGGCCAGCGCGCGCCAGGCACCGGCGGCGTGACACCCGGCGACACCGCCACCAATGCCGCGGCGGCCGCCGCCGGCGCGGCAGGCACGCAAGCCCTGCCTAATACCGCCAATGTGCCGCAGGAAGGCGCCACGCAGGCGCAGCAAGGCGCAACGCCGGCACAGCCAGCAGCCGACAGCCAGGTTGCGCAGGCCGGCGACGAGCAGCCGGTGGGCAAACCGCCCGAGGCCGACACCGCTCCACCTGCGATTGCACCGATTTTCGACCAGCCTGGCGTACTCACGCCCGCGGGCAAGTTCGTGCTCGAGCCGAGCTTTCAGTATGGCTATTCGTCGAACAACCGTGTGGCGCTGGTCGGCTACACGATCATTCCCGCCATCCTGATCGGGCTGATCGATGTCCGCGAGGTCAAGACCTCAACCTATATCGAGCAGGCTGCGCTGCGCTATGGCGTGACCAAGCGGCTCGAACTCGAGGTCAAGGTGCCCTACGTGCAGACCTCGGGCTCCACCATCAGCCGCGAAGTCTTTACCGGCACAGCGGTCGACAACGTCTTTAATGCCAGTGGCCAGGGCCTGGGCGACGTGGAAGCCACCGTGCGCTACCAGCTCAACTACGGCAACGAGAAAATGCCGTACTTCATCGGCTGGCTGCGCTACAAGTCCAATACCGGCAAAAGCCCCTTCGACGTCGTGACCGACTGCGTGACACGTTGCGTGGGCAATACAACCGGCACGGGCTTGCCGCTCGGGCTGCCCACCGGCACCGGCTTCCAGGCGATACAGCCGGGCATTACGTGGCTGCTGCCCACCGATCCGGCGGTGTTCTTCGGTACCTTCAGCTACCTGCACAACTTCGCGCGGGACAATGTCAGCCGCACCGTGCTCAACGGGCAGCAGGAGAATCTCGGCAAGATCGCGCCGGGCGATATCTTTGGCTTTAACTTCGGCATGGGCCTGTCGCTCAACGAGCATGCGTCGTTCAGTATCGGCTACGACCAGAGCATCATCTGGCCGACCAAGCAAAATGGCCAGACCGTGCCCGGCTCGGTGCGCATCACGCAGGGCACCTTGCTGGTGGGTTATTCGTATCGCTTCAACAGCCGCTATACGCTGAATGTATCGGTCGGCGCGGGACTGACGCGCGATACCCCGGATCTGCAGGTCACGGTGCGCCTGCCAATCACTTTCTGAGGGCTGGTGACATGCGCGAATTCGACGGATGAGACGCCACGTGATGCGCGGTAGGCATGCCGTGGTCATCGCCTTGCGCTTGCCGCGCGACTGGCGTACAAATGAGTTACCCCGTCCCCTGGGCGGATACGGATGCACCTCCACCTCCATGTTTTCCGTGACTGCGTGAAGGCGACTCCGCATGCACACCGCTGCCGGGATGACCCGAAATGGCCGCGAAACGGCCTGAAGCGAGGAGAGAGTCATGCGCAAACGCATCTTCTGGTTGTTGCCCGATCTGGCGAGCGCCCGCCGCACCATGGACGATCTGCTGCTGGCTCGCGTCGAGAACAGTCATATCCACTTCATCGCGCGCGATGGCGCCGATATGACTGGCCTGCATGAAGCCAACCTGTTCCAGACTTCCGACATCGTGCATGCTGCGGAAATGGGCCTGATGGTTGGCGGCGGCATCGGCATCGTGGCCGGGGCACTGGTCGCCCTGTTTCCCATCGTCAGCGAGACCCCGCAATGGGGCCTGGTCGGTGTGCTGGCAGTGCTCGGCGCGGTGTTCGGCGCCTGGGCGTCCAGCATGATCGGCTGCTCAGCGCCCAACAGCCGGCACAAGACCTTCGAGAAAGACATTGAGGAAGGCAAGATCCTGCTGATGGTGGACGTACCGCGTGGCCGCGTTGAGGAAATCGAAGCGCTGCTGCAACAGTCCCATCCGGAAGCCCGCTTCGCCGGGATGGACCCGGCCATACCCGCCTTCCCCTGAACGGGGACCGGCCAATGCGGGGGCATGGCGGCCTGCGGGCCGCCTGCCCTTGTGCGCTCCGACCCTGCTTTTCCCTGCCATACCCGATTCCTTCCCGAGCTGCCGTTCGATGCCGCTGTGATGACTTTTGCAACAGCGATTTGCAGAATGGCGCCGCTTTGAGGTAATTTGCTTGTCGCCGCGCCCATTCGTGGCGCGCATGACAAAGCAAAAGATTCGTAAGCGAACGAGGGGTCGGAGATGAAAACAAAATGGATCGCGTGCGGCCTGCTGGCCGCGGCGCTGGGATTGGGCGCGCCGGTGGCGCAGGCGGAGCCGGGGGTCAGCAAGACCGCGATCCGGATCGGGCAGTCGGCCGGCGTGACAGGGCCGGTGGCGGGCTCGGTCAAGGAGCAGATCGCCGGGGCGCAGGTCTACCTGAAGACGGTCAACGCCAACGGCGGCGTGGGAGGCCGCCGGATCGAGCTGGTGACCTACGACGACGGCTTCGATGCCAAGCGCACCCCCGACAATGTGCGCAAGCTGGTCCAGGAGGACAAGGTGTTCGCGCTCTTCATGGTGCGCGGCACGCCGCAGAACGAAAGCATCCTGCCCATCATCCAGGCCGAGAAGGTGCCGCTGGTGGCACCGCTTACCGGCGCCATCACGCTGCATCGTCCGGTCAGCCGCTACGTATTCAACGTGCGCGCCAAATACCAGGATGAAGTCGCCCGCGCGATCAACCATCTTGCCACCACGGGCATGACCCGCATCGCCATCTTCTACGCCAATGACGGCTTTGGCCAGGACGTGTTCGAGGGCTTCAGCACCGCGCTGCAGGCGCGCGGCGTACAGCCTGCCGCAAGCGCCTCGTTTGCCCGCCCAATGGGCGATATCCAGGCTGGCGTCACCGCCATCAACAAGGCGAATCCGCAGGCCGTGCTGGTGATCGGCTCAGGCTCCGAGGCCGCGCGCCTGATCAAGGAACTGCGCCGCGGCGGCAGCCAGGCGCAGTTCGTCACGCTGTCCAACAACGCGGCCGATTCCTTCATCAAGGAGCTGGGCGAGGACGCGCGCGGGCTGATCATCACGCAGGTGGTGCCGGGCACCAATTCCAGCCAGATGAGCATTGCCAGCGAATATCGCAGCCAGGCCCGGCAGCAAGGCGTGGAGCCCAGCAATGCCGGCATGGAGGGCTTTATGTCGGCCAAGGTGCTGGTGGAGGGCTTGCGTCGCGCGGGGCCGGATCTGACCCGCGAGCGGCTGGTCGGCGCGCTGGAGAGCCTGCGCGACTTTGACCTGGGCGGGATCCTGATCAGCTATAGCCCGACGCGGCATACCGGGTCGTCATTCGTGGAGATGTCGATCGTGTCGTCGACGGGCAAACTGATCCGCTGAGCGAAGGGTCCGGCCGCAGCGCCCCGCCGGCGCGCTGCGGTATAGTCGCCGGATGGCTACCTCACTTTTTTCCCTGCAAGGCCGCGTGGCGCTGGTCACCGGCGGCGCGCAAGGCCTGGGCCTGGCGATTGCCGCCGCCCTTTCGCAAGCCGGCGCGCACGTGATCGTTGCGGCGCGCAATGCCGAGCGCGTGCATGCCGCCGCGGCCGAGCTCGCCCGGCACGGCGGCAGCGCCGAGCCACTGGTGCTAGACATTACCGACGAAGCGGCGGTCGACGCTGCCTTTGCCCACGTCGACGCCGTGCACGGCCGCCTCGATATCCTGGTCAACAACGCCGGCGCGCGCAAGCGCAGCAATATGGCGCATCTGGACGCGGCGGATCTGCGCGAGATGCTGGAGACCAACCTGGTGGCGCCGTATGCCTTGTGCCGGCACGCCGCGCAACTGATGCGGCGCGGCGGCTATGGACGCATCGTTAATGTCAGCTCGATCGCGGGGCAGGTGGCGCGTGCCAATGACGTGCTCTATCCCGCTACCAAGGGGGGGCTGGATGCGCTTACCCGGGCAATGGCGGCGGATCTCGGGCGGGATGGTGTGACTGTCAATGCCATTGCGCCGGGGTATTTTGCTACCGAACCTAATCAGCCTATGGTCGATGACGCTAGCGTTGCCGAGTGGTTGCGGCAGAGGACTGCGTTGGGGAGGTGGGGGCAGCCGGAGGAGGTGGCGGGGGCGGCGGTGTTTTTGGCTTCGCCGGCGGCTTCTTATGTTACTGGGCATGTGTTGGCGGTGGATGGGGGGTATTTGGCGCATTTTTGATGGATGCCTTAACTTCAACTTCAACTTCAAAGGCTTAAAAGTCAAAGGCGGTTTCACCCCCCTGCGGGGGGCGACCTACTTTCTTGTCTTGCCCTCCATGTCAGGATACTTGTCGCCTCCGTTTCCTTAGTGAAGCAAAATGGAGGGCGGTGTGCGAATAGGTGATGACACGATATGCAACCGAGCATCGGGAATGGGTGGTGGAGCAGATGATGCCGCCGCTGAACCGGTCGATAGTG